>JAKSJT010000439.1 GCA_024402125.1 Bacteroidales bacterium | reverse complement strand
GATTCGCTATTACCTCGTTTGATGTCAGGCGAAATAACTTGTTAAATTCTCATTTATGGAAGAGTGGAAAACATATTTAGTTGAAGATCTTATTGAGGAGATTGCGATGGGACCCTTCGGCTCTAATATAAAAGTTGACTGTTTTCAGCCAACAGGAGTCCCTGTCCTGAATGGTTCAAATCTATTTGGATATAAGCTGAACGAAGATTCATTTAATTATGTTTCTACAGAAAAAGCAGATAGCCTTGGACGATCTAATGCATTTAGAGGGGATATTGTTATTACCCATCGAGGGACATTAGGACAGATAGTTTACATCCCAGAGAATTCAAAACATGACCGATATGTAATCTCTCAAAGTCAATTCAGGTTGAAATTAAATACGACAAAAGTTCTTCCTGCATACTTTGTATATTTTTTTCATACGAGACTTGGTCAGCATAGACTTTTATCAAATGCATCACAAGTAGGTGTTCCTGCTATTGCAAGGCCAACATCGACTTTTAGAAAGGTCGAAATTGAACTACCACCTATTTCGACACAGCATAGGATTGTTAATATACTTGATTCTATTGGAGATAAAATAGAGCTCAACAGCCGCATAAATCATAATTTAGCAGCATAGCATAAACTTTCAAACTTGTAATCCACTAGCAAGCAATTATATACAAATATGTATTTATTTTCAGAAGACACATATGAACAGGCTCTATTAACCCTATTCTCTGAACAGGGTTATCAGGTTCAGTATGGCCCATATATAGAGAGAGACTATAATGTGCCAGTTTATGAAGAAGTCCTTTCTGCAAGTGTAAGTAGTCTAAACCCTTCACTCCCCTCTTCAGCTATCTCCGAAGCACTGAAAAAACTCAAATCAATTGACTCCGGTGATACTATTAGAAGGAATGAACAGTTCATGGATTACCTTCAGAACGGCGTTGAAGTTAGCTACTACACGGGTGGTGAAGTAAAGCATGATATTGTATATCTTGTTGACTATGATCATGTTGATAGGAATGATTTCCGTGCTATCAACCAGTGGACTTTTGTTGAAAAATCAGAGAAGAGAGCAGATATCATAGTCTTTTTGAATGGTCTTCCTGTTGTTCTGATTGAGCTAAAATCTCCATCTCGTTCGGAAACCGACGCATCTGCTGCATATAGGCAGATCCGCAACTACCTTAAGGAAATCCCATCCATGTTCACATACAATGCTTTCTGCGTGATGAGTGACATGCTTCTTTCTAAGGCCGGAACGATTACCGCCTCAGAAGATAGGTACATGGATTGGAAGACGAAGGACGGCGTTACATTGAGCAAAGCTGCAGCTGACTATGACACATTCTTTGAAGGGATGTTCCGAAAGGATCGTCTTCTCGATATCATAAGAAACTTCATTTGTTTTAGTGCAGAGGAAAAAGGTGATGCCAAGATTTTGTCTGCTTATCACCAGTACTTCGCTGTTAAGAAAGCTGTTGAGAGGACAGTTAAGGCCACACAAGGAGATGGAAAAATTGGAGTATTCTGGCATACACAAGGATCGGGAAAGAGTCTTTCCATGGTATTCTATGCTCATCTAATTCAACAGGCTCTCGATCAGCCGACAATAGTAGTCATTACTGATAGGAATGATCTTGACGAGCAGCTTTATGGACAGTTCAGCAAGTGTGAAAAATTCCTAAGACAGAAACCTGTTCAGGCGAACAGTCGCGATAATTTGAAGGAACTTTTGAAGGACCGTGCTGCCAATGGAATCATATTCACGACGATGCAGAAGTTCTCAGAGTCAACAGAAGCACTCTCAACAAGAAAGAATATTGTCGTAATGACCGACGAGGCTCATCGCGGACAGTACGGCTTTGAGGAAAAGGTTGATGAGAAAGGCCGAGTAAGAGTTGGCCTCGCAAGAATCATCAGGGATTCACTGCCGAATGCGTCGTTCATTGGCTTTACTGGAACTCCGATCTCTTCAAAAG
>JAKSJT010000438.1 GCA_024402125.1 Bacteroidales bacterium | reverse complement strand
TGCCTTGTCCTCCGGATGTGCTCTGGAGAGAATTTTGAGATTTGGCAGTATCTTTATTGCCTCTTCATCTGAGAGGCTCATGAACTCATTTCCTGTGATAGTGCCATTTGATGAGTCATCTCCAATAAGACCTATCTGTCTACCGATTTCTGAAGCTGTGAGGGCAACATCACCTGTTACCATTATAACTCTGACACCAGCTCTTTGTGTACAGGTCTCGACAGCTTCCTTCACACCTTCTCTTACAGGATCTGCAATACCGACAACTCCCATATATGATATAGGTGCGGAATCACTCTCACTTAAATCCTGAACTGCGAATCCAAGGGTCCTCATCGCTCTACTCTGGTATGAGGTAAGGATATTCAGAACGTATTCCTTGGTCATGCCTTCAGGCATAGCCTGACATTTTTCCAGAATGATTTCAGGAGCTCCTTTGTAGAATCTATACTTCTTACCGCCGGATTCTACAGTTGTGGACATGAACTTTGTTTCTGTGCTGAATGGCTCTCTTTGAGTAATTATAAATGAGTCTCTGATGTCAGAATAGTTGATGCCCTTATTATGGATCCACTGAAGAAGAGCGGCTTCCGTTGGATTACCAATACCAGTTGTTGACCCATCTTCTTTTTTGCTCAGTTCAGCGGTGGAGTTGACTGCGATAGCCGTAGCTATAAGCTCTTCGCTACACTTGAAGTCATTCTCAAGGACGGTCATCTTGTTCTGGGTAAGAGTTCCGGTCTTGTCTGTGCAGATAACAGTAGTTGCACCCATTGTTTCACAGGCATGCATCTTCCTGACAAGATTCTTCTCCTTGAGCATTTTTTTCATGCTTAGAGCAAGACTCACATTGACACTCATCGGGAGACCTTCAGGTACAGCGACAACAATCAAAGTCACTGCAATCATGATCGAAGTTAGAATGAACTCTACCATATGGAGGGTGTCATATCCTCCTCCGTGGTAAACAGCAAAGTAGTAGATGAGTCTTCCTATGATAATAAGTGCTGCTATTGCGTAGCTACCCTTTGTCAGCCAATCACCAAGCTGTCCCAGCTGGGAATTAAGTGGAGTCTCAACGTCATCCTCTTGCTGGAGTTTGATTGCACCCTTACCTTCTTCTGTGTCAACACCTACGGCTGATACTTTATAGTAGCATGATCCTTCGACAACAATGGATCCTCTTAGAAGAAAGTCAAAGGCGTATGCACTGTCGTCTGGCCCCTGTCCTTTCAATCCTTTAATCGCAAGTGGTTCACCCGTGTAGGCTGATTCATCAACGACAAGGTCTTCGCTTGAGAGGATATATCCGTCAGCTGGTACTTCATCACCGTTGTCAAGTTTTACAATATCACCAGGAACGACATCACACTTTTTTATGCTCATCATTTCAGGTCTGGAACCCTTTTCGATCCTTCGGATAACCTTGACTTGCCTGTCGTCCTTTACTGTATTCAGAATCTTGAATTCATTTCCGGCCTTGACTTCGAACCAGAATCCTATACCTGTTGAAAGTATGATAGCCATCAGAATTCCGGCAGGCTCAAATAGTAGTTTGAGATCTCCTGACTGGGCGATCTCATATGCTGTGACTCCGCAGGAAAGCACTAATATCACACATAGAATTATGATAAGAGGATCCTCGAATTTTTCGAGATAAGCTTTCCAGAGAGGTTTTTCTTTAGGTGGCGGAATCCTGTTTTTCCCGACTCCAGATATGACTTCCGGAGAATCATAGGAACGAGCCTGATTCCATATTGTAGTATTAGATGACATAGTAATCCTGTTTATTAAATACTATGCAAAGGAGTACTATTTTTGTCAAACTCTTGCTAAGAATCCAATCGATTGGAAACTTTACTCTCCTTCGTCTTCCAAATAGTTTTTACCGAAGATAGTCATAGCTTCTACAATGAACATGGTAGGAAGATTACATAAGTTAGATATGAATGACCAAAGAACAATCTCTTATTCATTAAGATCCTCATCTGA
>JAKSJT010000437.1 GCA_024402125.1 Bacteroidales bacterium | reverse complement strand
GGAGACAAGCGAATTCAGCGGAATTGAGGGCTCCACCAGATCCGGTAGCGATCATAGGTTTGGTTGGGTTAGAGAAGAAATAGTTTCTAAGTGCAGTTACATCTGAGGCATTGACCTGGTCGATGACTGATTCTAAGGATTCAATTCTGTTCATATAATACGATAAAGTTTAGAATACTACGATTTCAATCATACAAATCTTTCTGAGGAAAACACGAAAAACGAAAAAAAGGAGATGGACTAGTGTAATCCATCTCCAAAATCAAGTAAGTTATGTTATTGAATATCAAGAGACTAGATCTTGATTCCAATGTCTTTCAGTTTCTTCTGAATCTTCTTTCCTTCGTCACAAGAGGTAGGAACGCCAGGCTGTCTCTGGTCATCAAAGATTCTAAGCTTTGCCGGAATCTTGTCACTAGGGATGACATCGCAGCCGATAACAGAACTGATTTCAAGGTCAAAGAGTGACTCTCCAGTGCCAGTCATGCTCTCTGGCTCAATCATAGAGATAGGAGATACTCTGATGCAGTCCTTTTCGTGGGAATCAGTGTAGCGGATGACGATAAGGTCATTATTCATAGCAGTAGCTACAAAGATGTTCTTGACACCTACTCCGAAATTTGCGTCTCTATTCCTATCTTTACCCATGAGGTCTGCCAGGCTGACCTTGGATACAGTTCCATTGTCATGGGTAAGAATAAGCCATCCGTTCCTCTGCAGATCTTCGCTGACAGGAAGGTTGATGTATTTTTCATCCCAAATCGGATCGTCGCTGACTTTGTATGTCTTGTCGGAGATACCGATATGGCCAACAGGCTCATAGCTGAGGCAGAAAAGATCTGGAGCCAACTGGCTTTGCGAAGGAAGTTCAGAGGTCTTAGCCTTTGTCTCTGTTTTCTTTGCAGTCTTTTTCCCGGATTTCTGAGCAGCATTCTTTGCAGGATCAACAATCTCTCCGATTTCAGCTCTTCTTTTCTGAGCGGATTCCTGTCTGTACACAAGGAAAGTCTCACGGTAGTCATCACTGACAACACACTTTCTGGCACCTCTTCTTTCATAATAGACTCCGTCCAGTGATATAGGATTCATAGCCTCTTTAATAGAGACAATGAGTACATCCTTCTTAACATCCTCGGATGTGTCCCAGTCCATTGTAACTAGATGGTCTGCTTCTCCACCAAGTTTAGTGTTAATAATGTTACCTAGATAGTTTCTGTACTTGTCCTTGTTCCTATCAAACATCTTATCTGAAAGATCATCCTCAAGACCTGCTTCAAAGCCGTCATCATCAACACCAAGGTAGAGTGTACCACCATTCTCGCTGTTAAGGAATGCACAGATTTCCATAAGAATGGTTGTGGTCTGAGTCTTAGGATCAGCCTTGCATGTTCCAGGAGGAATGATGAGACTTGTCTTGAACTCGACATCTGATGACTCTGTCTCTTTGAGGGAACCGTAGTACTTGCGTGTAGATACTCTAGCCTTAAGTCTAAGACTCTCTCTAATCTTCTGCTGAACAGGTTCTGCTACTTCTTCCATACCTGCTTCAAGGAGTCCATTGTATGTAAGAACTAGTCCGGCGAGATCTCGAAGCATGCTTGATCTGCTCTCTGTATGCATCTTGATGAGTTCCATCTTGTGCTCAGGATGCCCCATGAAACTTACAGCCTTGAGATTCTTGAACGCCTCACTGAGACTTGAGTTCGCAGCAATCAGGTCACCTCTGGCACTTTCAATTTCCTTGAGTCTATCGGAGTCAATCTTATCGGTTGCATTGAAGTCACGTACGATATCGATAAGATCCATTCTACCCTGGAAGTAATCAGCTCTAAGGCTGTCACCGATAATTCGGCAAAGAATCTTTGCCATACCAAGGCAATTGTATGATTTGGCGTAGTCAACTTCAACTGTAGCAACTCTGTCAATTATTGAGATAAGCTCGGAGACGGTCTTGGTGTCCATCAACTTGACATCATTTAGCTCAACCTCAGCAT
>JAKSJT010000436.1 GCA_024402125.1 Bacteroidales bacterium | reverse complement strand
CAAAGATAACTAAAAGGCTGGACCTCCATTTCGGAGATTCAGCCTAATTTTTTGTGCTGTCAGAAAGTTTTAGCGGACAGCAATATTATCATATACAATGAACTGATGAACAATCCTCCTTTCTCTGCCTGGAAGTATGGATTGGATGAGATATGGGAATAGGGTAGAGACAAGAGTACGATGAAGATGATAACCGTGTTAGAGAAGTTCTTAAAATGACTGTGTAATAGTAAAAGATCCGGGTATATTGCCCGGATCAAATATTTTCTTGAAAGTTAGTTACAAGTCTTTCGATGAAAACTGAAGGGTAATCTGATTATGACTCTTATTGACAGAATACTTCAAATGGCCGGATTGTTAGTCCCTTTTTCGAAGTGAACTGCCCACACCCTACCTTGTAATTGTAATCAGTTAATCTTCTTTGCTATTGCATATAGGACATACACCATCTTCCTTTTTGCTTCCACATTTATAACAGTAGAGTTCATGTTTCTCCTTATGCCCAGGATAATGAAGCAATATTCGGTATTTGCCTGCTAATTCATCGGAGCAACATGCATTACATTCAGGACAGATATACCATCCGTTCGGACAGGTCTTGGAGTCACGCCCATCAATGACGGCCACATTGCAGTTGAAACAGTGATTGATATAGACCAGTTTGCCATTCTTTGAACAGACTGAGTTCTCACATGCGTATCTTGAATATCCTGAACTCTCGTGTCCTTGGATTTGTGGCATCATTATGTGACCACATTCCCGGCACCTCAGGTGTTCGGAAATTCTCTTGGCCTTGACAATTACATCCACAAAGCGCATGTATTCTTTACTTGGAACTACTCCTACTGTTCCGGTTTGTGTTAGGATATTGTCATATCTTGCTATCTTCATAAAGTCAGCCAGTGTGTAATCCTTAT
This sequence comes from Bacteroidales bacterium, assembly GCA_024402125.1. Classification (GTDB taxonomy): domain Bacteria; phylum Bacteroidota; class Bacteroidia; order Bacteroidales; family UBA932; genus Cryptobacteroides. The sequence continues at coordinate 1,081 of JAKSJT010000436.1, read as the reverse complement.
AGACGGAGTCCTCGTTTATGAAAGGATTATATCTTTCGAAAGGAGATTCTAGGCATGGGAATTTTTTGCACCAAAGGAAATTCCTGCCTGTTCTACTATCCTGCTTGCCAGAAATGTTCCCCTGGCAGAAATGGCTCTTCCTTAACTTGTCGTCAATCTCGGTAGTATAGAGTTCACTGAGCTCACACTCTTCTTTGCCTTCTGGCATCAGGATGGAATTGATTCCAGTCAAATCCGATCTTGATACCATTATAGGTTTGTTATTATTGGATATCAAATCGCTGAGGGCATAGGAGAGTCCTTTCTTTTTAATGAGCTGGTCGATGTCTTTATTTCCTAACCTATCACATGGCTGATATGCTATTCCGCTTTCTAACTGATATTTTATGAATAATTCTTTAACAACGGTTCTTCCCGGACAGAGTTTTGTGAACATTGATGTTTGAATGGATATAGGATAGTAGGTAGAACCAGGACCTATATTCTTAACGCTGACATCAAGCACTCCGTTCAATGTTAGAAATTGTCCAGTAAGCTTATAGACATCAATCGCTTCCAGAAGAAGGTCAATTGTAATATCAATGGTTATTGGATATAGATAAGCGGTTCTATGTTCTGCAACTATTTTCCTGTTCTCATGGATGCTTCTTATGTAGTCAAAGATATCCAAGTCTCTACTTATATGACCCATCTTGTACAAATAGAACAGCTTCCTAATGACTATCAGCTTTGCTCTGTTTGACAAGAAATTGAAATAGTCTTTAATTACTTCCAGTGACGGGCATTTACCATTGAAGTATATCCAGTCAAGGAGATCCAAAATTGTGTCTTTTGGATGTTCAAATGGTTTTGCCCCTTTTTTCAAATAGAGGTTGCTAATGATTCCAATATAAAAACTGAAAACATTTAAGGACTTCAAGCCTAGAACAAATCCAAATGGATTTTTATAGTCCTTCCAACCATATTTATACTGTTTGGCTACATCGGAACCTATGGCATACAATGTAGCATAAGTGTCTGTTATTCCAGGAGCAATATGTAAGGTTGCCTCGGGGAAAGCTGCGAGGATCTCTTGTTTAAA
>JAKSJT010000435.1 GCA_024402125.1 Bacteroidales bacterium | reverse complement strand
CTCTGGTGGTGCTGAGGAGTTTCAGCGCTGCGACGAGGAACCCGGTGGAGTCGATAAAATCAGAATAGATCAAAGGAGAGGACAACCATCTATGGCAGTCCTCTCTTTTGACGATTATTCGCTTGGTGAAGATGTCAGAATGCAGCACATTTCTCAATTTTTTCCTAGTAGGATTAAGAAAACTGTCTGAAAACAGTATTTGATTGTGATTTATTGCCTATATTTGCAACGAATTTACAAAAATCGAGTATAAAATGATATTAGAACTTCGTCTGAGTAATTTATTCTCTCTTCGAGATGAGATGTCTCTTGACCTTCAAGCCGCAAAGATTCAAACTCAAAAGGGCAGGTCCCTGGAAGGAAATATCTTTTCTGTGGGCGGTGAGAGGCTTCTAAAGAGTATAGCTGTATTCGGTGCCAATGCCTCAGGTAAGAGCAATGTCATCAAGGCTATCCGCGCCTGCATTGAGATGATCCGTTCTTCTCACAACTACAATGAGGATACAAAGTTCGGATTTGTTCCATTCAAGTTTGACGGATATGACCAGAAACCAAGTTCATTCTACGTGAGGTTCCTGATGGATGACATTGAGTATGAGTATTCATTCACAATGACCCAACAGGAGATCCTGACCGAACAGCTCTATTACTATCCGAATGGCCGCAAGTCCCTTGTGTTCAGCAGAGATGAGAGCAAAGGTCCTGAGAAGAAGGATATCTATGAGTTCAAGCTGGTGCTGAAGCGTCCGATGGATGTTGCAGCCAATACTTCACGTAAGACTTTATTCATCTCACGCGCGAGCCAGATGGACCGTGATCTTGCCAAACAGGTTTTCCGCTTCTTCTGTGACGAGGTTGTACTTGACTATCATCTACCTGAGAGCAACTCTGTCGAGCAGATGCTTAATCTTCAGAAAGATCAGCTGCTTGAGGTGCTTAGCACAGCGGACAGCGATATTGTTGACATCAGAATGCAGGGCAATGCCATAAAGACTTATCATAGGAATAACGAGACAGTACCATTTGATTTCGAAACAGAGGAGTCAGAGGGTACCAAGACCCTCTTCCGCATGATGCTGAGCATGATAGAGATCATACGCGGTGGAAGACTACTGATTGTCGATGAGATAGACACGAGCCTTCATACACAGCTTGTGGAGTTTATTATCGGGATGTTCAACGCAAGTGAACATGCCCAGCTCATATATACTACACATAACACTCATTTGCTTAATACTGACTTCCAGCGCCGTGACCAGGTGTACTTTGTCAACAAGCGTGAGGATGGCAGCAGTGACCTGTATTCTCTCTTCGACTTTAAGGATTTCCGTGATACCTTTGACATGGAGAAGGCTTATCTTCAGGGAAGATTTGATGCTATCCCATATCTCTCAAAACCAACAATCTGATTATGGCACGCAAAGAGAGAATATCAAAAGGCAGGACAATGATCCCAAACTTCTTCGTGTTCTGCGAAGGAGATACAGAGGTTGTGTATGTTGAAATGTTGCGTGCGTATTATCGTCTGCCGGTTCACATCATAGCCAAGAAGACATTGCTCAATGTCACTCCGGCTCTAGTTGAGCGATGCAAGTCAGCCTATGTCCAGACGAAAACAGATCAGACGTTTCTGATGTATGATCTTGACGTACCATCTATGCTGCAGAGGTTGCAGAAGGTTCCGGATGCCACTTTGCTTTGCTCCAATCCATGCTTTGAGTTGTGGCTGCTCCTTCATCATACAGAACAGAAGACCGAATTGAGTAGTGCAGATTGTGTCAATCGTCTGTGTTCTTTTGAGAAGCATTACAAGAAAGGAGTATTGCTTCCTGCTGACAAGCAGGCGCTCATGGCCAATGTGTCACTTGCAGGAAGAAGAGCAAAGGCTCTTACGGCATTCAATAATCCATCATCTACAGTCTATGTGCTGATAGATGCCCTGGAGTCACTGAAGAATAAGACAAAGGAATGAGAAAAGGAAAGATACTGGTAGTCGATGACAATCAGGGCATCCGCAATGCCTTGAAGC
>JAKSJT010000434.1 GCA_024402125.1 Bacteroidales bacterium | reverse complement strand
AACTTCTGGACTGTATTCTCATCATAGTCAACGTCATCAGAATCAAGCTGGATTGCGAACTTACCACACTTAGGATGATGTAGAGCACCATTCCAGTTTCCTCCGATAGCATGATATGACTTATCCTGAGCAATATAAACAAGCTTAGGATCTGAAGTGAACTTCTTAATCACATCAACTGATCCATCTTCAGAGTTATCATCAACTACAATTACATTGTACTTGCAGTTTGTTTTCTGGTTAAGAGCGGATGCAATTGCATCTCCGATTGTTCTTACGCGGTTCTTGCATGGGATAATTACAGATGCCTCATACTCAAAGCTGTCATCTGCAAATTCAATATGCTTGAACTCAGGTTCAAGATATCCGTTGATATCCTTAAGGTGCTGAGTACATACCTTCTCCATTTCAATCTGGACAGCTCTATTCTTTGGATCAACATAATCGAAGATCTTCTCACCTGACTTACGGTTATCATTTTCGATCTCATAGTAGAGATACTCGTTAATATGGTCAAGTGTTCCCTTCTGAGAAACCTTAAGTCTCAGATCATACAGAGCTGCGAACTGGTAATCAACATCCATTCTAGATGTAGCCTCTTTCAATGCCTCAGAGTTATAAAGAAGCACAGATCCGAAATCAAAGTCGTCGCGAAGAGACCCGAACTGATAGTCAATGACTGGAGCAAAATTTCTAACGCCTCCTGCCTCATTGAAGTGGTCAGCATATACCATTGCATCTGAAGCATCATCAGCGAGAGCGACCATACGTTCAAGAGCAAATAGGCCAAAACTAAGTTCTGTATACTTTGTATAAATCATAGTATACTTCGAATCAGCCTTAGCAGCAATTTTCCTGATACAATCTGTACATTTCAAAGATGGAGTCTCGATAATTTCACATCCCTCTATAGTTTCATCAGAGGCACCTTCGGCTTTAATAAGATAAATCTTATTTACCTCAGCTTCTTTCTTAAGGTTAGCAACTGTCACGCTTGCCTGTTCAATACTCTGAAAAGGAACAAAGCAGTTAATATTCTTCATAATTCAAAAAAGTGTTATTAGTCTAGCAAAAATACAAAAAAAGACGATAGAAACCTCATTTTACACACTTCATTGTGCACTATTTTTGCTTATTCCTATATAGACATATTTTTATTATATTTGTTGCTTATTATAAGCAGTTATGACTGTTGACTAATTAACTGCATAGATATTTAATACGGTCAACGACCACATAAACACTGTTAGCATGGACAGTAAAATTGTAATCATTCCTACATATAACGAAAAGGAAAACATTGAGGCCATCACACGAAAGGTATTCTCTCTCGAAGGAGGATATCATATCCTAGTAATTGACGACGGTTCACCTGATGGCACAGCTAGTATTATCAAGAACCTTCAGAAAGAATTCCCTGACAGACTGTTCCTTATTGAAAGAGCAGGAAAGCTGGGACTAGGAACAGCATATCTTACTGGATTCAAGTGGAGTCTTGAGCATGGTTATGACTACACATTTGAGATGGACGCTGATTTCTCTCATAACCCAGACGATCTGTCAAAGCTTTATGAAGCATCAAAGGCATGCGGTGGACTTGCAATCGGATCAAGATACTGTAACGGTGTCAGTGTCATCAACTGGCCTATCGGCAGAATCATCATGTCATATTATGCATCAGTCTATGTCAGGACTGTACTCAGCATGAAAGTCTATGACTGTACTGCAGGATTCAAATGCTACTCCAAAGAACTCCTCAGCGCTCTTGACCTCGACAAGGTAGAGATGAAAGGATACGGATTCCAGATTGAGATGAAGTATTCGTCATACAAGTTGGGATTCAAGGTTGTAGAAGTTCCGATCATATTTGTCAACAGAACCCTAGGAACATCTAAGATGAGCAGCGGAATCTTCGGAGAAGCATTCTGGGGCGTAATGAAACTAAGATTCAGAAAGATTACTCCAAAAGCAGCTAAATAATGGGAAAGTACCTTCTTACAAACGCAACTATAGTTACCGGATCCTACAAG
>JAKSJT010000433.1 GCA_024402125.1 Bacteroidales bacterium | reverse complement strand
TCCGGATTTGTTATTCCTTGTTCCATTTACACTTACGGCACTTTACCTGCAGGCATTCTTTAAGAACAAGGTTATTGTTCCAATCATCATTATTTCTCTTCTGCCACTATTGATTTTCTGCCAGAATGGAGCTGTTCTATTCGTCATGTATTCTGTGGCAGGTATGGTGTCAATAGCTCTTTTCCCTCATTTCAGCAAAGGTTGGAAACCGTTCGTTGTCGCCGCTATCGTATTTGTTATCCTGACATCTTTATATTTCGGATTCAGAGCAATTGATGCAGTCAATGGTAAGATTTGGACAACGGTAGCGTATATGTTTGTGAGCTCATTCCTTTCAGTGGCTGGATACCAGGTAATATACCTCTTTGAAAAGGCTTTTAACCTGGTGTCAAATTCAAGACTGGAGGAGTTGTCTGATACTAATGCATCACTGATAAGAGAACTCGAGACCAAGTCTCCTGGAACATTCCAGCACTCGGTTAGAGTGATGAATATGGCAGAGACTGTTGCCAGAAGCATTGACGCCAATGTCCTTCTGGTTCGAGCTGGTGCTCTGTATCATGACATTGGAAAGATGCTTAATCCGGAGTGTTTCGTTGAGAACGAGTCATTGCTCCATAAGGAGGAACAGGAGAAGTACCATTATTCAATATCACCAGAGCAAAGTGCTCAGGACATTATCCGTCATCCGGCAGATGGCCTTGAGCTTGCCAAGAAGTATGGTCTTCCAGAGATCATTCAGGAATTTATTGTCAGCCATCACGGAACAACAACTGTTGGATACTTTTACAGTAAGTATCTAAATGCTGGTGGCGATCCTAATGATTCTGATGCATTTAGATATCCTGGAGTCACACCAAAGACTAAGGAACAGGTAATTCTTATGCTATGTGATTCAATTGAAGCAGCATCTAGAACACTCAAGGATCGTTCGGAAGAAGGATACTCGAATTTTGTCGAAGGTATAGTCGCTTCAAAAATGAATGAACACCAGTTTGAAGAGTCTGACGTGACCCTCAAGGCACTATACACAATCAAATCGGTGCTTAAGACTTACCTAAGTCAGGCTAATCACGAAAGAATCGCTTATCCTGCGAAGAAGTAAAGGATTAGATAGCCTTGCGATTTTGAAAATTGCTAGGTTATGACTAAATTTGCACCCCTTAAAATAGAATAAACAATAAAAAGAAATATAATTTATGAAACTCGAAAAGAATCAGATTGACGATCTTCAGCTTCAGCTCACAATCAACATTGCAGCAGAAGATTATGCAGAGCCAATGAAGAAGAGACTCAATGACGTAAGAAGAAAGGCAGAATTCAAGGGTTTCCGTAAAGGAAATGTACCTATGAGCCTTATCAAGAAGGTATACGGAGAGCAGTGCCTCGGAGAGGCAATCAATGATATTATCTCTGACCAGCTCCACTCATACATCGAGGAGAACAACCTCCATGTACTTGGTGAGCCTATCGCAGCAGAGGAGCAGGAGCAGAACGAGTGGAAGGAGGGTGCAGACTTCACATTCAAGTTTGACCTCGGTCTTTCACCTGAGCTCAATGTTGAGATGACAGCATCTGACAAGGTTCCTTACTATGAGATCAAGGCAGCTAAGGCTGACAATGAGGAGATGAAGGCTAACCTTCTTCGTCAGTTCGGTTCACTCGTAGAGGCAGAAGTTGCTGGTGATGATGACTACCTTGTAGTTGACTTCACACAGGAGGACGGTATCATCGCAGAGGATGTATATGTTGCTACACGCGTAGTTGCAGAGTCTGAGAAGTCTAAGTTCGTAGGCGCTAAGGCTGGTGACAAGTTCCAGGTTAACGTTAACGATGCTTTCACAAACGATACAGACAGAGCAGCAATGCTTAAGATTAAGAAGGAAGAAGTTGCTTCTATCAACCCAATGTTTGACGTAGAGGTTATCAACGTTAAGACATTCGCTCCAGCAGAGGAGAGCCAGGAGACTTATGACAAGATCTTCGGTGAGGGTGTTGTTAAGAGCTCTGAGGAGTTCGATGCAGCAGTTGCTGAGAGAGTTGCAGCTAACAATAAGCA
>JAKSJT010000432.1 GCA_024402125.1 Bacteroidales bacterium | reverse complement strand
TAAATACTTCTAATTGGACTTCGTCATTTGGGTATCTCGAATGACGAAAACAGGAGTTCTGAAATCTCCTAGTTCTTGTATCCGTGAATACCTTTGATTACTTTGCTGTAAGTGTATCCCAAGGTGTCATAGATTTTGAACTCATGGTCAATTGCAGTCTTGAATCTCTCGAAATCTTTTCTGCTTTGATCGCACCACTGGATCTCACTCAGGGCAGCCATTCGGGGGAGAAGCATGTATTCCAGATGTTCTGGCTCCTCGATGTATTCTGTCCAAAGATTGGCCTGAACTCCTAGGATATGCTTTGCTGAATTCTCATCCATACCATCAAAAGGCTCATAACCGTAGACTTTCTCAATAGGAAGTTCTCCTCCGATATTTAGAGGCTCGTTCTCATTTTCTGACTTAAGAGCCTGGCAGTAGTCAAAATAGCAGTATGTGTTCGGTGTCATGATTGCGTCGAATCCCATCTTTGCAGCCTGGATTCCACCGTCCACACCTCTCCATGACATTACAGTAGCTCCTTCTGAAAGGTTTCCCTCGAGGATTTCATCCCATCCGATAATCTTTCTTCCTTTATTGCCAAGGAACGCCTGGATTCTCGATGTTACATAGTTCTGGAGGTAATCTTCGGCTGAGTGCTTGTCATCGCTTTTAAGACCAAGTTCTGCAATTCTCTTCTGGCAGTCAGGACAAGTCTTCCAATGATCTTTAGGGCACTCGTCTCCACCTATGTGGATATACTCTGACGGGAAGATCTCCATAACCTCTGTAAGTACTCCTTCCAGGAAGTAGAAGGTGTCTTCTTTACCTGGGCAGAGGACAGCATTAGAAACACCCCATTTTGTCCAGACTTCATAAGGTCCACCGGTACAACCCATCTGAGGGTATGCTGAAAGTGCTCCAAGCATATGTCCTGGCAGGTCAATCTCAGGGATTACAGTGATGCCAAGACCTGCAGCGTATTTGACAACTTCCTTGATCTGAGCTTGCGTGTAATATCCACCATATACGATGCCATCATTGCTGCCGAAGTCCTTTCCTATCATTGTACCTGAGCGATATGCTCCAATCTCAGTTAGGCGAGGGTAGTTTTTGATCTCAATTCTCCAACCCTGGTCATCAGATAGGTGCCAATGGAATCGGTTCAGTTTGTGAACGGCCATGATATCCAGATATCTCTTGACTTCTTCAACAGGGAAGAAGTGTCTTGCGCAGTCAAGATGCATACCTCTGTATTTGAATCTGGGTTTGTCCTTGATCTCGCATACAGGGATAGACCAGTCTTCACTTACAGCCATTTTACGACCGTACACAGCAGTTGGAAGCATCTGCTTGATTGTCTGCACTGCGTACAGGAAACCATTCGAGCTGGATGCCTTTACTGTGATGCATTTGGCTGTTGCGCTGATGCTATATTCCTCATCCTCCATTGCCTTGTCGAACAGAAAGACAAAACCTTTCTGTGGTGGTGCAATGGTTGAGGAGATACCAATGACGTTTGTGCTGATCTTTCCTGTGACTAGAGATAATTTTCCGGCTAAAGACGCAACTGTAACTCGGCTCAAAGAGTCAAGTCTCGGGTCACAGTAGAACTGTGCTCCGGCAATTTTAACTGAACCCTTGCCGATTTCTACGCTTTGAGGGTAGGGAACGATGTCGAGTCTGACTTCAGGATCCTTTGCAAAAGAAGCAAAAGGAAGAATAATCAATGCTGTTAAGACGGTTAGTATTTTTCTCATATAAGGAGATTGTATAATCAAGTTAATTATGGTTAATACAGTAAGAAGCCCAGTACACCACCGGCTATGATAATCAGGATTGGTCCTACTTTGAACTTCATGGATGCGACTAATGCTGCAGCAAATAGAGCCCAACTTTTCCAGTCTGGAAAGTTCTCCTCCAGAATCTTCACATGCATATCGAAAAGCCCGTTCTGACCCCACGACACTCTCATGATAAGAATTACGGCAGCAGCTCCGATCAGTCCGACAACACATGGCCTTAGCCAACTCATGACTCCACTGAACATGGAACTTTTACTGAACTTTGTGTAGAACTTGACGAGGGCAAGTACGATAAGGAAAGACGGAAGAGCGAGAGCGAATGTCGCC
>JAKSJT010000431.1 GCA_024402125.1 Bacteroidales bacterium | reverse complement strand
TTTGCTGGAAGCGGAACGACGATGCAGGCGGTAATGGCTTTGAATGAGACGGATTTTGGCAATAGACAATGTATATTGATACAGTATCCAGAACTCACTTATGAGATAAAAGATGGCGAAAAAGAAGCAAAAAAGGGAAGTGAGAATGCCTTCAAAGCAGGCTTCAATACAATTACAGAAATAACGTATGAAAGGAACAAGCGCATAATCAATGGCTACCTTCCCAAAACGGCTGTCTCAGAAGAAATCGGAAGATTCAATCTTACTTTATCAGTATTGAAGGATTCATCTAAGTTGCTTAAAGAAGTTGAAGAATTGAAAAATGGCTATAATGACAGGTATGATTCTTTCAAGACTTCAATAGAGGACAATTCTCTTATTGTTGAAGGTGTGCATAAAAAAGGCAATGTCATAGACGGTGTGGGCAACTCCCTCAAATACTACCGTACATCCTTTGTTGGTTCAAACGCCAGCAATCAAGCAACCGATGAAGACAAGACAATACTTGCACAGAAGGCTGGTTGTCTGCTTGCCCTGGCAGAGAATACGCTCTACGAGCAGAAGACTACTGATAATTACCAGATATTCAAAGATAAGGACAAGGATGTCTGGACGGCCGTCTACTTTAAGGAGGATGTTCGTCCTAAGTATTTCAATGAGTTCGTGGATGAAGTAAAGAAACTGAAAGGACAGAAGAACGTTTACATCTTCAGTTGGGGCGATGTGGGTTCTTTTGAATCATACTTCGATGACGATCCTCACGCACGCATCAAAGGCATTCCACAGCCAATTCTCGACATTTACAAATCTCTTAATTCGTAAGCAGTATGGAGAGCATAAGATTTCAGATAGAGGCAGTTGAAAAACTGATAAACAGCATAAAGACGCTTTGGAGCAAGCCGGAGCGCCAGATACCTATTGTATTCAAAGCTCCTACAGGTAGCGGTAAGACCTACATGACAGAGAAGATGATCTGCGACCTTGCAGAACAACCGGATTGGGACAGAGACGTAGCATTCGTATGGATAACCTTCTCCGAGGATCTTGCAATGCAGAGTAAGGAGAAGTTTGACCTTTACTTCCCAACGAGTAAGCATGGACGTCTGCTGACTATTGAAGACTTCAACCTCGATGCCTTGCAAAAACATGATGTGTTGTTCCTGAACTGGCAGAAGTTAGTTAGCCAGGCAGCAGAGAATCGTATCTACCGCCGTCCTGATGACCCGCGTATGCGTCATGAGAGTCGAGTATATTTCGAGGACTTTGTGGAGAATACGCATCGTAATGGCATAGAAATTATTCTCATCATAGACGCGTCGCACCTTAACCTAACCGCAGCATCGAAGCGTGATGTGATTGACCCATTGAATCCAAAAGTCAAGTTGAATGTTTCGGCAACCCCTAAAGCAGAGACAGTTAATGAGGCATTCAACGATGGAGCAGTTGTCAAGATAGATCATGCTGATGTGGTGGCAGAGGGGTTGATAAAGGAAAACCTCATCTGTCAAACGGAGGAAGAGTTGAAGAAATATGAAGGCGAGGATATGGATCATGTTCTTCTCAAACTTGCCATTGATCGCAGACAACAATTAAAGGCTGAAATAGATTCCTTTGGCGCAAACATCAATCCGCTTGTTATCATTCAGTTGCCTAATGATGATGAAGAGCTGAGGAATGAAGGTAAACCAACCAAAGAAGAAATCACGAAAGAATATCTTATCTCACAAGGCGTAAAGGCTAATCGAATAGCATCGTGGTTTACAGGTAAGGCAAAACCTGTTGGATTGGAACGGGATGATAGTGAGTACGAGTATCTGCTTTTCAAAACGGCAGCTGGTACGGGATGGGATTGTCCTCGTGCCCAGGTGTTGGTGATGTTCCGTGACGTGAAGTCAGAGATTTTCCACACTCAGACGATAGGACGTATCTTGCGTGTTCCCATTATGAACGAAGAAGTATCGAAGGTGTTCCGTAATGGCTATATTTACACAAACTTCTCTCGTGATGCTGTAGAGCATGCCGATTATGAAGGTATAGGAAACAAGCCCAAAACACTAATAGCAAAGAATAAGAAGGGCAAGGATTACGAAATAGACCCTAAGCTCTTGACAGATTTCCTTTCACGTGTGGATTATGGCGACCTCGGTAAGTCTGGAGAGTTTCAGCAATGTTTGTTTGATA
>JAKSJT010000430.1 GCA_024402125.1 Bacteroidales bacterium | reverse complement strand
TGATGTGCAGATTTAAAATGTTGTTCTATGAATCAAATATAATCAATATTACTCAACATACAAAAGGAGACCCTTTAAATACTCTCCCTCAGGATGATAAATATTTACTGAATGGTCTGCCGGTTGATTAAGTCTGTCAAGAATGCGGACACTTCTTCGAGCCTGAGCCGCAGCTGAGAATACAGCAAGTGCGAAAGCTTCTTTATCAACTACCTGAGAGCAGCTGAAAGTGAACACAAGGCCACCAGGAGCCACTTTTGAGATTGCGGCAGCATTGAGTCTCTGATATGCACGAAGAGCATTATTCAGTGCTCCCCTATGCTTTGCAAATGCAGGTGGATCGACAATCATTAGATCATACTTATCAGCTGGAACCTTAGACAGGAACTCTATTGCATCTGCACAATAACTTGTATGCATACTTGAATCAAAGCCGTTTAGAGCTACGTTCTTATCAACCATATGCGTGGCCTTCTTCGAGCTGTCAACAGAATCAACATGCTTGGCACCTGATCCTAATGCATATATTGAGAATCCTCCTGTGTAGCAGAAAAGATTGAGGACATTGCAACCCTTTGCGTATCTTCCAACGAGTGCCCTGTTCTCTCTCTGATCAAGGAAGAAACCTGTCTTCTGACCTTCATTCCAATTAACAAGGAACTTGTGACCGTTTTCAAGTACGACCTGCTCGTCGTCATTGAATCCTTCCTTCTTATATATATAGCCGTCTACCAGATCAAGACCTGCCTTGAAAGGAGCTGTTCCCGAACTCTTATCGTATACTGCCTTAAGTGAATCACCATAAACCTTCTTAAGACCTTCACAAATCTGCTTCTTTGATCGGAACATACCTGCTGAATGAGCCTGCATAACGCAAACTCCATCATAGAAGTCAATGATAAGTCCTGGAAGATTGTCACCCTCACCATGAACAAGTCTGTAGCAATTGGTCTTACCGTTTTCTGAAGAAGCAAGACCTACCGTCTTTCTCACTTCCAAAGCTCTTCCCAGCATTACTTCCCAGAAATCGGGAGCAAGTGTAGGAGAATCAAAACTGAGAACTCTGACAGCAATAGATCCGATCTGATAGTGTCCTGACGCAAGGAAAGTACCGTCAGCTGCATACACCCCAACAACATCTCCTTCTGCAGGCTCCCCTACAATCTGAGCAATCGCTCCGGAGAACACCCATGGGTGAAATCTTTCAAGGGATGCCTCCCTACCTTTCTTCAGTATTACCTTTACCATTGTTATTATTCTGTTGTGCTAATTTTCTTTCTTTATTCTGTTTACGCTTACGCTCTCTTCTACGTTTGTTGTAGAGTCTTTTACGCTTTGCCTTCTGCTCATTTTTCTTGCTCTTTGGCTGAGTAGAAGTTGATTCGGAAGCGGTTCCTGAAGCATCAGCCTTTGCCTTTTCCTCTGCCTGCTGCTTCTTTAAAAGCATCTGCTGGAGCTGAGCCGGTGGCATCTGTTCTTCTGGAGTCAACGGATGCTTTTCAGATTTCATGAGTTTGAGATACATCTCCCTGCAGACCCAAGCATCAGTAGCTGCATATCTCTGCTGAGCTTCTGAAAGTCTGTCCGCCTCCCAGTTAGAAAGCTGCTGAGTCTTTGAAATCCTTATTCCGAGAATGATGGCTGACATCTTTTTGACACTTTTGTCTCTGATACCATACTGCCATCCAATCTTCTGAAGATCCACAAAGGACTTCGCCTCGAAATTATTATACCTTTCAAGTCCACGGACATCGTCATTGACAGCTGCTCCTACTTTGATTATTCTCTCACTTGAGAGGATAGAGCAAAGCTTTTTGTGCATACCAAGCGACTTGATACGGAAAAGAAAAGCCTTCTCCGGACCTGAAAGCTGGAGAAGAGACACCCCGTATCGAGGTTGAGAAGGGCCAAAAGATGGTCTGGACTCTGTGTCAAATCCAATAATCTTTTGTCTTCTTAGATATGCAATTGCTTTCGAGAAAGCCTCACCTTCTTTGTCTATCACCTGGATTTCTCCAGTGAAACAGCCAAGATCCAGTGACTCTATCTCTTCTGGCGATATACTAATTTTGTACATAGTTTCTATATGTTTCAGGAGCAGATGACCTCATGATATCAACTATCTCCTCCGACAGGTAACGTTCACTGAAACGTACCAGTACAAAAGTTTCTTTATCAAAATCACCTGCTCTGGTA
>JAKSJT010000043.1 GCA_024402125.1 Bacteroidales bacterium | reverse complement strand
CATCGTTTGAAAGATGTATTATCAACTATAAACGACTAGTTTATAAAACTATATATTATTTTTAACTAAGTATTGTCAGTTGTATAATAAACAAAAAAACAAAACCATATCCTTGTATTCATCATTTTTTATCAATGAATACAAGGATAGGTTCACAATAACACACACTATCTTACGTCAAAAACCTTTGTGTAAGGCTTGTCATGCTTGTACTCTGGCCAACCCGGGTTGCCATTCTTGCAGAATAAAGTCCAAGCATCTACCATTTCAGCTGACAACTTGTAGTCTGCCTCTGTAAATGGTCTCCAGCTCTTGTCAAGAGTTCCGAACATGTACCAGAGCTCTGAAGAGTGGAATGCTCCTGAATCCTTCTCAGGATCGTCATCATCTCCAGGAAGGTTACGCATGAAATGATACTCAAAAACAGGATATCCCAAAGAGTCACGCACAGCACAGAATCTGTCAACACCATCGCCAGCGAGAATTGGCATGTCATCCTTATTGTAACCGATCATGATAGGACACTTAGCAAGTGTCTCACCAAAAAGAGCCTGATCGAAATCCTCTGTAAGAACTTCTCCGTCAATATGAGGTGACATCATGCCAAAAATCTTAAGCATATCCTCTGCAGGAATGGCTCTCATTTCAGCAAGTGTAGTAGCACCGACTCCATCCATAACAGCCTTACCCATATTGTCATATACAGACTGAGGAGTATCAGCCTGTGGAGCCAAACTTGTTACACTGATTCCACCACCGCTCTGGATAATAGCCTTTGCAACCTTATCCTTTGCCTTAGGAGAAGTAAGGAGTGTCTTAACACTCATAGCACCTGCACTCTGACCGAAGATTGTGACGTTATCAGGATCTCCACCGAACTGAGCAATGTTCTCCTTAATCCAGTCAAGAGCTGCAATCTGGTCCATTGTACCATAGTTACCGGACTGCCCCTGCTCAGCAGTAAGTTCAGGATGGCTAAGGAAGCCAAGTGTACCAAGTCTATAGTTGATTGTAACAAGGATCACTCCCCTTTCTGCCCATGCATCGCCGTCCATAGTAACCTCATATCCGAAGCCGTTCATATATGCTCCACCATGAATCCACATGGCAACAGGAAGCTTTGCATTTGTATTGGCAAGAGTCTTCTTAGGAGCCCATACATTAAGGTAGAGGCAATCCTCGCCCTGCTCAGGGTTACCCATCCAGTAGAACTCATCTCCGTAGAATGTACCAGGCTGATTACCAGGCTGGATAGCAGTTTTACCGAATGTGTCGCAAACGCGTACACCTGTCCAAGGAGTTACAGGCCGAGGAGCCTTCCAACGAAGGTCACCAACTGGAGCTGCAGCGTATGGAATTCCCTTGAAAACCATAACATCCTCAGATTCTGACTTAACGCCCTGAACCTGTCCACCAGAAACGCTCAGGACAGTATTCTTTGTTGAGCAAGATGCCAATGCAACGACCATTGCCAAAGGCATTATAATTTTATTGAATGTATTATTCATAATAGATTTTTGTTGTAATGTTTTCTAAAAATTCTTTCTGACAAAAGTCCAGTCAGGATACATAAGAGCAGCGGCTCTCTCATTCACAAATGGAGCACACTCTGACAGGCATCCCTTGAGCTGCCAATCAAGCCATGACAGTACAGCCTCAGCATAAAGACCACCATGAGCCTCATAGTATGTACCTTCATGTCCATCCTGAGTATTTGCCATAACAACCGGAATATTCTGAAGTTTCTCAAAATCCTTTGCAGCATTTGCATATGCAATATCAGTCGGACCACCGATCAGGTAGAACATTGGGACATTGATATTATCCAGCTGGGCTGGTGTTGTACCCTGCATCTGCATATCTCCCATTCCGGAATTAAGCACAACACATGTAGATACACGTGGATCATGAGCCACACCGATTGCCTGAACTCCGCCACAAGACTGACCCATTACAGCGACCTTACTTAAATCGAGCATGTGGTAGTATTCAGACTCCTTGTCCGCATTCTGCTTTATAAGCCAGTCAAGAGCATCCAGAAGCATTAGTGGGTTAGTTGGTTGACTTGATACATTGACAGGAGGAGGTGCAGGCTGATTCTTCTTAGACTTTTTTGAATTCTGCTGCTGAGATCCCTGTGCAATCATTTTCTGAATCATCTCCTGACGAGCCTTAACCTGCTCAGCAGTTGGCTTTTCGACAACTGTTCCGTTAGCAAGGACCACTGTCTTGTTCTCAGGATACATGTTCTGCATCACATCTGTCCAATGAGCGAAGAAGTCATCCTCCTCGTAAGGACCGATTGCAACTGCCACATATCCATGTGAGGCAAGTTCATTAAGAAAATACCTGATCTCAATACTTGAATTGGCACATCCGCCATTTGCATAAAGGATAACAGGAAGTTTGCCGGCATCATTAACAGCAGCCTTCAAGTCGGTTGGACGATAGACCATATGAGTTGGAAGAGAAGCATCTTCTACAATCTCTGCCTTGAACTTTCCTGTACCGCCATTTTCAACGACCTGGGACCTTTTTGTCTGTGCGAAAGATATATTAGAGATAGCCATGAATGATAACATTGCTATCACAAGAGAAAGGTGTCTCATAGCTTATTTCTTTGTTGGATTAAGTTCTGAAAGAGCGTAAGGTGGGTTGAGAACATCGCTCACTGACTGAGTCCACATCTTGTCAACCTTTGCCGACAGTTCAGCCTTTACATCAGCTACAGATGCAGCAACCATGAACTTATATGTTCCCTTATCTGTCTCCCATCTGCTGGCAGCAGAGTTGAATGAAGCAAGGTCAGACACCGATACTGTCATAGTAAGAGTCTGTGAATCTCCTGGACGAAGAAGACCTGTCTTAGCAAATGAGCGGAGCTCCTTCTTTGGCTTGTCAAGCTTGCCCTTAGGTGCTGCAACGTAAAGCTGAACAGCCTCCTTACCATTGTACTTGCCGACATTCTTTACTGTTACAGAAACTGTGAACTTATCACCATCCTTAGCGATCTTTGCATCAGAGTACTCGAACTGAGTGTAGCTAAGTCCATAACCGAACGGATATGAAACCTCAACACCGAATGTATCGAAGTAACGGTAACCTACATAGATACCCTCTTCATAAAGAGTATAGTCTCTATTTCTTTCACCGTCAGTAGTCATCTTGTCCTTAAGAACAAAACGAGCACCATTACCCATCATACCTGACATTTCTGCATCAACATCAAAAATTGGATAGTTGTTTGATGAAGGGTAATCCATGACATCCTTAGCGAATGTTGTTGTAAGCTTTCCAGAAGGAGTAACAGCGCCCTTAAGAACATCAACTACCCAGTTTCCGATCTGCTCACCACCCTGGTATACGCAAAGGATTGCATCTGGAATATTCTTCCATGACTCAACCTCGATTGGTCCAGGAATGTTAAGAATGACAACTGCCTTCTTACCTACAGCATGATATGCATTGGTAACATCCTCAACGAGCTTCTTCTCGTTCTCTGTAAGATAGAAGTCTTGCTTCTTTCTATCGCTACCCTCTCCAGCCACATGGCCAAGAACAACAAGAGCGATATCATTGTTAGAAGCCTGAAGCTTAAGTGCTGCAGCATCCATGATAGGTTCGTCGTTAGATGCCTCTGTCTTAGCTGGCTGAGGGCCGAATACAGGAAATGGAGAGTTCATATTAGCCTTAACCATATCGAAGTCAAGCTGATAACCAGCAAGGCGAAGACCCTCAACAAGAGAAATAGTATAGTTACCTGAGTTGTCCTCAGCGAAACCGATTCCACCAGGGATCATCTTATAACCTGTCTTTCCATAGATAGCGACAGTCTTTACAGAAGAAGCAAATGGAAGAGCCTCGTTGTCATTCTTAAGAAGGATTGTGCCCTCAGCAGCAGTTGATCTTGCCATTGCCTGATGAGAAGCAAGATCAGGATTGTTTGAGAACTTGTATCCCTTGTATGAGAATGTCTTTACAATCATTTCAAGAACTCTACGGACATTTCTGTCAAGGTCAGCCTCATCAAGAGTTCCGTTCTTAACAGCCTCGATGATATCCTGGGCAGCTCTTTCTCCACCTGGTTCAAGAAGGTCATTACCTGCCCATACCTGCTGAACAGGATGTGTACCACCACCCCAGTCAGTCATAACCATTCCCTTGAATCCCCAGTCCTTGCGAAGGACATCCTCAAGAAGTTCCTTGTTCTCAGAAGTCCATTCACCGTTAAGACCATTGTAAGATGTCATTACAGTCCAAGGATTAGCGTTCTTTACTGCAAGCTCGAAAGGCTTGAGGTAAATTTCTCTAAGAGCTCTCTTGCTTACAATTGAGTTAACAGCGTTACGGTTTGTCTCCTGGTTGTTAGCTGCAAAATGCTTGATTGAAGCACCGATTCCAACAGACTGAACACCATTTGTGAAAGCAGTTGCCATCATACCAGCAAGATAAGGGTCCTCAGAATAATACTCATGAGTACGACCTCCAAGAGGGTTTCTCAAGAGGTTGAAAGAAGGTCCTAACATTACGTCTACACCATAATCCCTACACTCCTCAGCGATATCCTGAGCGACCTCATACACTACTGAAGGATCCCATGAGCTACCTACAAGAAGTGGAACAGGAACTGCAGTTGTGTAATAATGATGATTGTCGAACTGTCTGGTCTCATCAATACGAAGACCAAGAGGACCATCACCGAAATAAAGAGCAGGAACTCCAAGGCGAGGAATCTCATATGTTCCTCCAGGAAGACCTGGAACGTCACGAAGATTTCTGGCAGAAGGTGATCCTCCCCAGAAAGTACCGATACCATTGACAAGGTGTGCCTTCTCATCAAGAGTCATAGCAGCAACGACCTCATCAATATTGTTTGGGTTCAACTTCGGCTGTGCTACAGCTGAAGGAAGGAGCATAACGGCTGCTCCAAGAGCCAAGACAATCTTTTTTGTGTCCATAGTGTTTTTATTTTGAGTATAAAATTTACGCTATTACTATGTTCACAAATTTCAAAAAAGATATCACTTCTTATGACTCTCCAGAGTACTTGTACAAACTTATCTGTACATTGCAATAACGATTCCGTTCAAATTTAGCGAAAGTGTTCACTAAAGGCGATTATTCTGTATCCAAGCCACCTATATACTGGCTAGGAAGAACTCCAAAGCGTTTTTTGAAGACCTTGGCAAAATGTGATGCAGAACTGAAGCCAACCATCTCCGAGATGACAGAAATCTTGAGTTTTCCCTCCTTAATCAGTTCAGCCGCACGGTTGACTTTATATACGTTGAAGAAATCATTAGGAGTCTGACCCGTAAGAGACTTGATCTTTGCATAGAACTTAGTTCGGCTCATTCCAAGCTGCGAGGCGATATCATCTATGTTCAACTCTCCCTGCTTAAGGCACGATTCCATTAGAGGATAAAGTCTGTCCATAAGAACTCTATCCATCTCCGAAAGCATATCCTTATCAATCTTGCGGGACTCAGTGATATTGCCAAACAGGTTCTTCGCCCTGTCACGGTTATCAATAAGTGACTTCACAATAGCCATAAGATATTCATTGCTGTAAGGCTTTATCACATATGCTTCCGCTCCGGCATTCAATCCTCCAATCTGATCCTCGACAGTTGACTTGGCAGTAAGAAGAATTACCGGTATATGAGAAATATCAATATTCTCCTTTACCATCCGGCAGAACTGAAGTCCGTCAGTATCAACCATCATAACATCGCAGATAATCAGTTCAGGAAGTTCCTCCTGAGCGACCTGATATCCGCTCATCGCATCAAAACGGCAGATAACCTGATATGATGGAGACAGAAGAGACTTGAGCATATAGACAATCTCATAGTCGTCATCAATGACAAGAACCTTCTTCTTTCCTGCAATTGTCGCATCAACAGACTCCAGATACTCACTAGGATGTTCATTTGAATCAACTGAGACATATGTATCAGCAACCCTGTTCTTTTCCTGCTCGGAGTATGCACTTTCGTCCATAGGTATAAAGAATGAGAACACCGAACCAGTCTTTCCAGAAGGAAGGTCAGTTCTGTTTGCAGCATATATTCTTCCGTGATGAAGTTCAATAAGAGACTTCGTGTAATAAAGACCGATTCCTGTACCCTGCTTCTTCTGCTCTGCGGATATCTGGGCGAACCTGTCAAATATATATGTCAAGCTTCCCTCCGGAATACCAACTCCGGTGTCTGCAACTGTTATTCTAAGGAAATTATCCGAATGAGCCTCCTCTGGATTGATATCGAACTCTGATACTATATCGTCCAGATTCCTAATCTGCATTGAAACAGAAATAGTTCCTCCAGGAGCCGTAAACTTCATTGCATTGGAAAGAAGATTGTACATCACCTTCTCAAGTTTGTCAGAATCAAGCCATAAAAGAGCCGAGGAATCCTGCTGGATATTTTCAAGAGTGATATCCTTTACTGAAGCACTGAACTTGAACTGTTCAACAATTTTAGGAACAAGTTCACAGGCATCCTTCATGGAGACATCAAGCCTTAGCATGTCATGGTCCAGTTTATTGAAGTCAAGCATCTGGCTCACAAGCTTAAGCATACGGTCAGTATTTCGCTTGATAATCTGTCTCATCTTCCTTTGTCCTGATGCAGTCTCCTCAGAAGACATGTTGTCTACCGCACTTGATATCAGAGTAAGAGGAGTTCTGAATTCATGGGAAATATTGGCAAAAAAGTCAATATTTGCCATATTGATCTTCTCCTGAAGCTGCTTTTCTGATCTTTCCTTCGCAACCTGGGCAAGAGTCTTTCTACGCTGATTAATTGCAATGACAAGGGATGTCAGCAATGCAAAAAGGACAAGCCATATTAAAACATGCGATATTGGATGAGGGATACCTATCACGAGTACGTACTCGGGACCTTCTACGGATGTATTAAGATTGACGGCCCTGAATTTCAGCAAGTTTCTGCCATAATGGATACCATATACTGGGAATTGGCCAGATACCACAAACTGATCAGACTTTCCGTTAAGCTGGAAATTGTATGCCACAGGATAATAGTTCTGATCCATCAGAGAGAGGGTCAGCACAAGGTCCCTAGGCATTGTCTTAAGCCTTATATGATGCTTTCCAGCATCATCAGTTGCCATAAATGTCGAAATCACTTCCTTTCCTGAAGACACTATTGCATGCAATGGTCTGGAAATGAATCCATCCTGCATTTTCTGCTGAAGAAGGATATCACCATAATGACCGCTGCTCTCATATATCATGCTTCCCCCCGGAAGAGGGAAAAGATTGATATCAGACGGAATATCCGATGCATCCGACCAAATCTGGATGAACTTTTCAGACGCTTTATCATAACGGTAAAGTGTTTTTCCGTCAAATACATACATCGAGCCTTCCAAGCCAAAGACTTTCCAGACAGAACTGTCTTCAAATTGTCCTATCTGGATTGTATTATCCTTAAACGGATCATATCTGAACAGACCCCAGTCCGAAGATGAAATCCAGAGATATCCGTCTGAATCTTCATAAAGGGAAGAAATGAATATCTGAGGAAAATCCTTTGGCATTTTAATAATCCTGTATGAGTAGTCTTTAGGGTCAATGATTACCGTACCTAAATCCGAAAACGAAACTGCCACTTGTCCGCTACGTAAAGCACATATGGCAGAAGCATGCATCTGTGACTCTCCAGAAATAGTCACAACCTGCCTAAATTGAAGCTTTGAGGATCCGTCATTATGGGCATAGTACACCTTTGGGCCAAGACCTGCACTCCAGATTCCACCATCCGGAGACTGTGACGTAACCATAATTGTTTGACTGTTCTTATCTGAGGAGACATGCACAGTTTCTGCCAGTTGTCCCTCTGGAGACATCTTCAGGACATAGACACCCGAAGAAATGCTAACAACCAGGCTTCCGTCATTGGAAGCGGAAAGACCGGAACTATAATAAGGATTGAAGCCAACGTCCAATTTAAGATAATCTGACAGAGAGATGTCAGACACTATGCGCTTTGACTTGAGATTATACGTAACAAGATCGAAGTTTTTAGTCAGGAACCAAATAAAATCCTTGTCAAAGGCTGAACTGGCAAGCTGACGTGTTCCAAGCCTCGCCATCAAGACTGCAAACGGGTCTTCATTCTCAATGGATGTGCTTCTGTAGAGATTCTCATCATATGTGGTGAACCAGAAATTGCCCCAACAATCACCCGTCACACTTCTAATACTATTCTGGTCCGTAGGAATGGATATCGGGAGATCATTGTCACTTGAGGAATACAGATAGTCCATATATAGATCGTAACAGAACACTTCATCATCCGTGACAAAGACAATATATTGTCTGGATCTGGATGCAGTACTGATATGCTTGTTTTCCAAAGGTGAAAGCGTCCTTGAAAGTTTCTCAACCTTAGAATCAAAGATATTCACCTGGCTCAATCGCCCGTCATGAATGACATATAGCTTATCACTTCCGTTAGCTATAATCTTGGAGATGTTACCCTCTAAAGACAACTGATCCACATACTGATATTCACTGTCATAATGAAGAAGACTCTCTCCAAATGCAATCCACACGCCTCCTCTGTTATCAACAGTCAAGGTACTTGGACGCACAACATTGTCGCCAAAGGATATCCTACAATCAAACTCATCCTTTTCAGGATTGTATTCATACAAGTCCCTGATGGTCCACACGAACACTTTGCCGTCCTTATCCTCGGCAATTCCGTTGATATAGTTATTTCTTCCCTCAAATGTATAATGATGGAAAGATAGCCTTGACGAATCAAGCACATCTACTCCTTTCTGGGTACCGACCCAGATGTTGTTGTTTCTGTCCGAGAATATTGTTGTTGTTATCTTAGTTGACAGAGAACTTACATTGGTCGAGTCCGGAAGATAGTTGACATAAGTTCTTCCATCGCTGGAAATGACACCTTTTTTATCGCTGATCATCCACATCATACCATCAGCGTCGCCTGTGACTGCATAAACTGTCGGAAGTGAATTCACGTCTACGATCTTGACGCCTCCGAGAACTTCCGATCTGCGTACATTTTTGCTATCAGCAAACACTGCAAGAGACGGGAGCAACAATGTTAAAGTAAGAATGAATTTGTATGAGTTCATAAATGCCGAATTACTAATAAACAAATGTAACCAGAAATTCAGTTACTAATGATATCAGGACATTAAACATAGGCCATGTGTGAACGATTACATCATTTTAGGACAAAATCGTTCAACAATTTAACCGATTTAAGCATCAATGAATGCTATTATCCCACCTATAGATAAAGGATTATGTTGTTTCGCATGTTCGTTCGGCAACTAACGGAATAAGACTAAAACAACTTTTAATCAAATCAATTTTATGAAACCAATCACTTTAAAGAGAACGATTGTCACTGCATTTCTCTCTCTTATGTGCTTTGTTTTTGTACAGGCGCAGAATGTGAAAGTTACAGGTACAGTCATCGACGAAAGCGGGCAGCCCGTTATCGGCGCAGGTGTTTTCCAGAAAGGAAGCACAAATGGTGTTGTAACAGACTTCGATGGAGTATTTGAGCTCAATGTCCCAGAGGGAACAATTCTCGTATTCTCTTCTGTCAGCTATGTAACACAGGAACTTCCAGCAAAGCAGAACATGAAGGTTACTCTTGTTGAGGACCATGAGCTTCTTGACGAAGTAGTTGTTATCGGTTACGGTACAACACGTTCAAAGAACTTCACCGGATCTGTTGACGTACTTAAGATGGAAGACTCACCTATTTCAAACCTCGGTGTATCTGGTGCATCAGACCTTCTTCGTAACAGAATGAGTGGTGTAGTCATGAGTTCAGAGTCAGGTACAGCCGGATCAAATTCATCAATGCTTGTCAGAGGTCGTAAGAGTATCGGAAGTACAACAAACGAGCCTCTTATCATTCTGGATGGTGTGATCTTCGCAGGTAACATGAATGATATTGACCCTAACTCTATCGAGTCTATCAGCGTACTTAAGGATGCTACATCTCTTGCAGCATTCGGTTCAAAGGCTGCACAGGGTGCTATCATGATTACATCTAAGAAGGGTAAGGTAGGAAAGCCTATCTTCAACTTCTCAACATCTCAGGAATTCCAGACTCCTTCATACAAGCCAAAGTATGCTGACGGCGAGGGATATATCCGCTACCGTAATGCAAAGATCGGTGAGGATGACCTCACAAACACAAGCTGGATGAGCTACATCGAAAAGGAGAACTACAAGAACGGCAAGACAGTTGACTGGTATGACCTCTCATCACGTACAGGACAATATCAGACATATAGCTTCAACATGTCAGGTGCAACTGACAACATCAACTACTATGTAGGTGCAGGACACAACATCATGGAAGGTATGGCAGTAGGTAACATTGTTTATAGAACAAACCTCTCAACAAACCTTTCTGCAAAGATCTTCCCATTCCTCCAGGTTGGTATCAATGCAAACTACACACAGCAGAGAGACCCTAGCGTTTCTGCTAATATCGGTGGTGTAAGACAGTCTCCATACGGTGAGCCTTATCTCCCAGACGGTAGAGTAAGAAAGTACATCGAAGGTGAGGACAACACTGCAACAAACCCTCTTTGGTCAGCTCTTAGCGGCGCAACAGAGAGCGAGTCAGTCAGAAAGAACCTCATGATGGGTGGATTTATCAGACTCGACATTCCTTGGGTTAAGGGTCTTAACTTCAGAATCAACGGCAGCTACAACCAGACTCTCAACACATCACAGAGATTCACACACGAAAGTGACGCTCCTGCACTTCTTGCTTACGACTGGGAAGGTATCGGATACTCAGAGAAGTATTACAACCTCTCATCTCCTACAGGATCAAGCTCATTCTCTCAGTCAGTAAACTGGGTAATTGACAATATCCTCTCATACAACAAGTCATTCGGTGACCACTATGTCAGCGGATCACTCGTTTACACAAGAGACAGCGCAGAGAGCGTAGCACAGAGCTACAATGGTTCTGACTTCTCTACAGCAGGCAACACTCTCCTTGGTTGGTACGGACTCGGCAACGCTGCATCAAAGCAGTTCACAAGCCCTTCATACTCACTTCACACTGATATCGGTTTCCTTGGCCGTATCATCTACTCATTTAAGAATACTTACCACCTCAACGTTTCTCTCAGACGTGATGGTTCATCAGTATTCGGTTCAGAGAAGAAGTGGGGTAACTTCCCTGCTATCGGTGGTGCATGGACTATTTCAAACGAGAAGTTCATGAAGAACATCAGCTGGCTCAATAACCTAAAGCTCAAGCTCTCATGGGGTCAGAACGGTGCACAGACAATCTCACCTTACGGAACCCTTTCAACAATTGATCTTGCTAAGGGTGGCGCTATCTACAACTACTATGACGGTGCAATTCACTGGGGACAGAAGATTTCTGCACTTGGTAACCCTACTCTCGGTTGGCAGACAACAACATCTTGGAACGGTGGATTTGAGTCTGATGTCCTTGGAGCACGCATCCACACAGATCTCAACCTCTACTACTCTAAGACAACTGACCAGATCTTTGAGAAGACAATTCCTATCATGACTGCCGGTATCAGCAGACAGAAGGCTACAATGGGTCAGGTAGACAACAAGGGTATCGAGCTCAACGTAACTTCAGACAACATCAAGACAGAAGACTTCAACTGGAATACAGGTATCGTATTCTCTCTCAACAGAAACAAGCTTGTAGAGCTTGACGGTAGCGGAGAAGACAACATCAACGATAACCTCTTCATTGGAAGACCTCTTGGAACAATCTTCGACTACAAGGTAGGCGGCATCAATGTTGATGGTCCTAACGCTGGTTCACCTTACTTCATTGACAAGGACGGCAACAAGACTGACAACCCATCAGCAGACGACAGACAGTTCCTTGGAAACAGCAATGAGAACTTCCGTTTGAGCATGTCAAATACATTTAGATACAAGAACTTGCAGCTTTATATTATGTTTAACGGTGTATTCGGTGGAAATGGTTACGCCCTTGCAAACAATACATTCGCTTACCAGACATACAATGTACAGAACCGTGTAAACTGTCTTGACATCCCATTCTGGACAAAGGATAACCCTAGCAGCGAATATCCTGCAGCTAACTACAAGAACTCACAGGATCACTATCACGTATACAACTCATTCGGTTTTGTACGTCTCCAGGATTTGAGCTTGTCATACAACCTCTCAAAGTTCGTAAAGAAGTACAACATCAACAGCGCTCGCGTTTCTATTACAGGACGTAACCTCTTCGTTATCGCACCTAACTGGAAACTCAGTGACCCTGAATCACGTGGAGAATCAACAATTGGTCTTCCAAGAGCACTTACTTTATCACTTAATCTCTCATTCTAACAGATTATAACAATGAAACAGTTCAAATATATAATGTTAGGTGCGGCACTCATGCCAATGGCCATGCTCACATCTTGCGAGTCAAACAAGGACTTCCTCACAGAGAAGCCAAAGTCAATCCTAACTATCGAATCTGCTTACAAAAGCAATTCTCAGGTTCTTGCAACTATCCTGTCTGCTTACAATGAGTACGAAGGATTCTTCTTCGATGGAGCATGGGGTGCAAACGAGTCAACATACCGCAATCTAGGTACTGATGTGATGGATGCAAACAACCAGCTTCCACACTACAGTAACTTCAAGGCAACTTGGTCTACAGACGCAGCTTTCATCCAGTCAGTTTGGGACAGATACTACAGATTGATCTCTTTCTGTAATCTCGCACTCAGCCAGATGAACAATGTAAGTTGGGACAGTGAAGCTGAGAAAACAAGAGAGATCGGTGAGGCTTTATTCCTTCGTGGTGTTTCTTGCCTTGAGCTCGGTGTTGTTTATGGTGGAGTTCCACTTGTAACTGAGTTCTCAGAGGTTCCTCGTTTCGATTATGAAAGAGCAACACGTCAGGAGACTCTCCAGCTTGCAATCGACAACCTTAAGGAAGCATTCGATAAGCTTCCTGAAAGCGCTGCTACAGGTTCAGGTTACGAAATCGGCCGTGCAACAAAGAGCGCAGCTGCACTTTACCTCTCAAAGGCATTCCTTGCTCTTGGTGTAGAGGCAGACAACGTTATGGTAGATAACAAATCTTGCTGGGAAAATGCTCAGTTTTATGCAAACCATGTAATCACCAACCACCCTATCGCTATTGATAGATTCGGTGCTAGAATTCCTTCAGCACAGGGTAGCAACCACGGCGTAGCAAACGCATTCCCTCAGGGTAACGTATTCTCTGACCTTTTCGTTTCTCCAAACATGCAGATTGCACAGAATACAGAGGCAATCTGGGTAATGGTTGCACATAAGGATTACGCTACATATACACAGAACGGAGGTCACAGAAACACAGCACTCGGCTACTCACCTGCTGTCCAGGATATGAACTGGTCTCCAGAGTATATAGAGGAAGGAGCTGGTGCAGGTCCTTGGAAGGTTGTAGGTCCTAAGTACGGTTCAAAGACAAACCCTGCTATCCATGGTGGTCTTGGTTGGGGTATGTATCCTCCAACACACTATGCTGGTGCAGAAGTTTGGGATGCAGCTCATAACAACAGCTCTGACGACTACAGATACACAGAAGGCGTAACTGTTCGTACAAAGTACCTTGTCTGCGATCCAAACCACAGTCTCTATGAGCAGTATGTAGGCTGGGAAGTTCTCAACAAGCACGACGAGAATACATGTTCTAAGATATTCCCTATCTTCTACAAGGAGACTCCTCTCGATGAGTGGGATTACGATGCTGCAGATCCAGGAATGTTCGGAAACATCTGCTACAGCTACAGAAACAAGTACGCAGCTCGTTCAGGTGAGGCTTATCTTCTCCTCGCTGAGGCACTCTACCGTGACGGTAAGAACGGACAGGCTCTTGAGGCTCTTAACACACTCCGTGCCCGTTCAAACGCTAATCCATTCAGCACAATTGACATCAACATCATCCTTGATGAAAGAGTCAGAGAGCTTTATATGGAGGAATTCCGTTGGTTCACTCTTCTTCGTATGAAGCCAGAAGAGTGGAAGC
>JAKSJT010000429.1 GCA_024402125.1 Bacteroidales bacterium | reverse complement strand
GAGTTTCAGAAGTCCTCTATCTCGGCAAACTTAGACCAATAGAAGTAGGCTTCAGGTGTACTTATCAACATCTTTGAGATAACCGCAGGCATTTTCTTCTCAGTTTTGAGAAGAGGTTTGCTGTTGTCATATTTTTCGATCACGGGAAGGCCATGTTTGATGACTGCTGCCAGATAAGCCGCCTTCGCTGCGTCTATGCTTGCCTGCTCGATATAGTACTTGCCTAGATACATGAAGCTCTTGAGTCTGTTTATTCCGTTTTGGAGTGCTTCAAAGTCACCAATCCCGGATCTGCCTCTTGTTGCCAGACACCTGGCGGTTGCAATAGTGTCGTCCAGCGCCAGTACGGGATCTGCAGGGAGGTTCCTATATGACATCTCCACGGGAATGATTCTGCCGTATGCTGTTTTGATGCAGTCAAGATCATTTGCGGCATCAAAGAGACGGTCAACATCATACAACTGTTTGATGATCTCAAGGTTTCGGTTCTGACCATTTTTGAAATAGGGTATTCCGGAAGTGTTGGGAGCGAAAGCAGTAAGCTTATCACCAAGGATGTCGTCGGCTGATGGAACATTGACTTTTACAGGCTCTCCATCCCATTTTATGAAAGGATTCTCAAGACTCAGATTGTTGACCTTCTTATAGTGGCTATCTTCATAGAGGACATCAAGAAGAATGTACTCATTGCGGTTCATTCCGCTCTTGTAAGCTATCTGATAATGGAACTTGGAGTGTGATTTCGGGATATCGGTAGAGCGCTGCTCTCGATACTCTTCCTCCTTGCTCACAAATCCATAATCCTCATACTTTTCCAGATACTTGGTTATGTCTGTTCCCGGTGGACAGATAATATCCACGTCAATGCTCAATCTATGAAGTTGCTGCCCAAGGATCAGCATGAGCGATGTGCCTCCTTTCCAAACGAAAGGGCATCCCGATTCAGCGAGCAACTCTACCAACGAGAATGCGCGGATAACCTTCTCGATCAGGTTCTTGTCTGGATAGTTTTTTCGGACGAAACTCTCTCGATCCACCCCTCTGTAAAACATTCTTTACTTATCATGATTCAGTCCATTGATTTCATTTTCAATTTCCGTTCTTACCCCGCGTCGCCCTGCATATCGGAGAAGTCTGGTTGTGTTTATGGTATACATGTGAAAAGCATTCTCAAGCATCCTCGAACTTTCTTCTCCTGCCAGGTAATCAAAATCCTTATCTCTCCTTATGTCGACCAACAGTTTCTCCAAAGACGGCCCAGGCACGCCATCAATTGCCATCAGTGGAGAATCAGACACCATCGGTTTTACGATGATTGCCGGAGTTGATATGTCGATATACTTGTAAAGCTCGTCCTTTCCAGGCTTGTAGAATACTTTGTACCCCTTCTCTTGCAATGTATGGAATACGGTTTCGGAGACGAACTTGTCCGTCTCGACGTATGTCAATGCATTGTAGGAAAGATGATGTTGAATTGGAGACAGGCACTCTCCATCGTAGACACAGAAAGGTGCGTATGGGAATGCCTCTTTCAGCAATGCGTACAGTTGCCTTGTCTGTTCTTTGACCTCGTACGAGAAGAGAGGCTTTTCAGCCATCTTATACCATCCTCGCTTGACCCTGGAAATAGTACCTTTTGATACGAGCTGTACGAGCGACCACTGCATATACTGCCTGCTGATTTCCTTACTTGAGTTGTAGAGGTCGGTAGGAGTGAATAGAGGAGACGCTTGGGCGAACTCGATTATATGCTGTTCAACTTTTGTCATATTGATGCAAATATATCTATATTTCGTCAATATTCAAATAAATTGACAATAAATAGATGTTTATTGTATTTGAAGTGACTTCTGTAACCTTCACTGAAGTGGGTTTATTGTTCTTTGTGGTTACTTCAGTGAAATCCTATCTACAACCTCTCTCTTCTTCTCATTGACCATGTCTGCATAGACCTGAATGTGCACCAGTAGGCGGCAGCAGTGTTGTGGCAAATCTTCTGCTTAGGGTGACGAAGCTGACGCTGGTTCTGAAGGTACTTGCTAATTTAAAGAGATTCAATGAATTCTTTGAATCTTAAGATCTTCTGGCTGTTGGCAGGATTGAATAGCAGATGATTGAAATCATCTGATTTCTTATTCAGATCAACTGCTTCCAGTCTTTCCATAAGGCATGCCTTTAATTCTTCCTTGTTGGAGCTTCCGCTTCTTGCC
>JAKSJT010000428.1 GCA_024402125.1 Bacteroidales bacterium | reverse complement strand
GTACAATATACTTTGGAACCACTGACGGAGTCATTGCCATCAACCCTCCAGCAATGAAAACCGCCTTTGCGAGCAAGCCTATCTACATCAGCGGCATCTACGCTGAGAACAATGACAGCGTCTACACTCTATCAGAAGAGGGGAAGACAGCCTTTACAACAGACGCCATCAAGGTAAAGCTCAATGACATCAGCATCCTCAAAATCCAGGTATCAAGTCCAAGATACTCCAACCTTATCTACCCTTCCTACGAGTACACACTAAAGGGTAACAACAGGACAATACATTCCACATCGAATGACAACACGTTCAGTTTCACTGACCTTGTTGCCGGAAAGTATATATTCACTGTCTGGGAAAGAGGAAACACAGACCCTGATGCCAGGAAAACTCTTGTTGTCAGGATTATCCCTCCTGTTCTCAAATCCGGACTTGCGAAGGTCCTGTATACCCTGTTCAGCCTTATCATGCTCGCTGTTATCATCTATTCGATCCAGAGAAGAAGAAAGGCGGAAGGCGAAAAGCATATCCAGGAAGTGATGCAGCTCCAGCAGAAGGAAGTGTTTGACAACAAAATCAATTTCTTCACAAACCTCACCCATGAGATCAGGACTCCTTTGACCCTTATCAAGATGCCTCTTGACAAGATCATAAAGGCAAAGCAGTACCTCCCTGAGGTCGAGAAAGAAATGCTCACCATACAGAAGAATGCAGCCAGACTGCTTCACCTCACTAACGAGCTCCTGGACATGGAGAGAGTGGAGACTGGCAACCAGCAGATGGCATTCACCCGCCAGGATATATGCTCTGCAGTAAACGAGACAATCTCCAGATACTCAGCCATGCTCGAGGAGAGAAAGATAAGCGTCGAGAAGAGCATGCCGGAGAGTCCTGTTGAGATGATGTTCGGTAAGGAAGCCATTGAAAAGGTACTCAGTAACCTTATCTCCAATGCAATCAAGTACGGTAACAGATACATCAGGATTGAGCTCTCAGAGGATGACAGCAATGTCAGAATAAGAGTATCCAATGACGGCGCACTTATCAAGGAAAGTGAAAAGGACAGAATCTTCCAGAAGTATGTCCAGGGTGAAAGGGGCGCCGGACTCGGCCTACCTCTAGCCAAGGCCATAGCTGAACTGCATGGTGGCACCCTTGTCCTTGACAGGAACTACGAGGACCTGAACAGTTTCGTTCTTACTCTTCCGAAGGAGCACCCTGAGCAGGTTGACATCAAGAAGATCATATCTTCTGAGGAATCTTTTGAGCAGCAACCAGAAGAGGAAATCCTCGCTCCAGAGTACGACAGTTCCAGACACACAATACTCATTGTTGAAGATGACCCTGACTTCAGAGGATACCTTGCCTCAGAGCTATCATAAATGTACAATAGACTAAGAGCAAACAATGGCCTTGAAGCATGAGATACACTTGCATCCAATAAGATAAATAATGTTATCAGCGACATCATGATGCCTCTTATGGACGGCTGCGAACTCTGTAACAGAATCAAGGGGACAATGGAATACAGCCATATTCCTGTAATTCTGCTGACAGCAGCTGTCGGTATGGAGACACGTATCGAGACTCTTGAAGTCGGAGCTGACGGTTATATTGAAAAGCCGTTCCCAATTGATCTTCTCATGGCCAATATTGCCAGTCTGTTCAAGAACAGGGAGATATCCTATAACCAGTTCGCGAACTCTCCTCTTTCTCACTACAACAGCGTAACTGCAAGCAAGGTTGATGAGGAGTTCATGGACAAGCTCCACTCAACCGTTATGACACATATGGCGGAGCAAGATCTCAGCATCGAAAGCCTGACATCAATGATGAATACCAGCAAGTCCACCCTCTACCGAAAAGTAAAGGCAAACACCGGTCTTAATATCAATGAGTATATCCGTCTGTGTAGACTCAAGCAGGCTGCCGAGATGCTTTCTTCACAGAAGTACAAGGTCAACGAAGTTGGATATCTGGTGGGATTCTCATCACCATCTTATTTTGCTACTTGCTTCCAGAAACAGTTCAACATATCCCCTTCTGCATTTGTAAAAAAGATAAAGGAATAAGCTATAAGAGAGATTTGTAGAGAAGACTACTCGTAAGTAACAGGAAGACACTCACTATTACAATCAATCTTCAGTATAGAATTCCCGAGTCAACTACCCATTAGCTGAATACTAATGGGCTTGTGACTGCCCAGTAGTGCAAATGCCCGATTGAGCTCCTACCTT
>JAKSJT010000427.1 GCA_024402125.1 Bacteroidales bacterium | reverse complement strand
GCAAAAGCGGCTATTGAAGCAGGAGCAGATATTCTATGTAAAGACATGGAAGAGCTACTGAGCAGACTTCCGGAAATTCTTGCATGATGTATACAAAAAAACAGCGTCTCATTTGAGTTGAGGCGCTGTCTCTGTATATAATAGTACTGATATTCTACAAACTCTTAGGAGAATAGATTGCATCCCACCAGGTTGGATCATCCTGAAGGTATTTAGCGAACCAAGCCCAGATAGTGTTCTGCCACTGGATTCTCTTGTTGTAGTCAAGGATATGGTGGTTCTGATCCTTTACTGCCACAAAGGCTGTCTCCTTTCCGAGCAGCTTCAGAGCTGTAAACATCTGAACTGACTCATTGAATGGAACATTGGTATCAGCATCACCATGAACAAAGAGGATAGGAGTGTTGATCTTGTCTGCTCTGTAAAGAGGACTCTGGTCAACAAAAAGATCCTTGTTTGCCCAAGGGTAGCTGTTAGCCATTGATGTCTCACTATATGAATAGCCCCAATAACCGAATCCCCAGTAGCTTGTATGGTCGCTGATACCAGCATGTGAAATTGAGCATGCGAAGAAATCAGTTAGTGTAGGGATGTACTGCGACATGAATCCACCGTATGAAGCACCGATAATTCCGACCTTCTTTGAGTTCACGAATGAATGCTCCTCACAGAACTTCTTTGTTCCTTCAATGATGTCTTCTGCAGGACCCTGGCCAGCTGTATTGACATGTCTTGCTGCCCACTCCTGACCATTTCCTGTAGCTCCGCTAGGAACTGCAACAACATAAACGATGTAGCCAAGTGAAGCGTATGCGTTGTGAGGATAACGGCTCTCGAATGTTCTTTCAGTAGGGCTGCAACCACCATAGTAGTTGACAATCATAGGATACTTCTTTGAAGGGTCAAAGTGTGGTGGGAGATAGTATCTGCCATAGACTGTTTCACCCTTGGAGTTCTTAAAATCCCACTGATGGCACTCGCCGATAATTACATCCTTAAGAATCTCAGCACTGAGGTCTTCCTTAAGAGTTGTCTTCTTTGACTTGAGGTCAATTGTGTAGAGTCTGTCAGAGTTTGATGCACCCTGTCCATAATAAGCTAGAACTGAACCGTTAAGAGCGACTGAGAAGTTATTGACAAGGTCTTCCTCAGTTTTGATCTGCTCGATTTTGCCATTCTTAGGGTTCATCTTATATAGACTGAACAGATCTTTGTTTTCAGCATTGAAATAGATCTGACCATCTGTCTTGTTCCACTCAACAGACTGAACATTTGGATTGAAGTCCTTTGTCATCGGACGAATCTTCTTTGTAGACAAGTCCATGATATAGAGCTGCATGTCGTATGTGTTAGGGGTCTGACCTGGCTTAACATTCAGACCAACACCGTCAAATGCCTCTGGGCTTCCTGTGAGAAGAATCTGCTTTCCGTCTGGAGAGAACTGACCTGATCCCATAAAGCCATCTTCAGCAACAAGAACCTCTGCCTCCAATGTCTTAAGATTGAGAAGGTAAAGAGTAGACACTGTTGTAGGTCTTTTCTCAAGTCTCTCCTTGCTGACAGAAAGAAGTGCGAACTGTCCGTCATTTGAGATATCATTGATATATGAATTATGGAAACCGTAGGTGAGCTGCTGCATGACTCCTGTCTTGAGGTCATACTTTGATGAGTAACGACGGTTTCTCCAACCAGGCTGACGATCATCTGGTGTTATGATCTGATAGATTTCCTCTCTCTCCTTTGGTCCTTCCTGGCTCATTGAGAAAAGAAGGAAGTCTTCTGTCGGACCGAATCTGAATGATCCCTGTGGAAGATCAGCGCAGAGTACAGACTTCTCACCAGTTGAAGGGTCAACAGCGACCAGTTTTGAACCTGCTGCAGTTCTTTCAGTAAAATAGTACTTGTTGGAAACTGGCATCCAGCTGATTCTTTCGGAACCCTCCTTCAGCACCTTGCCTGTTGATATCTCAATAAGCTTTGTCACTGTGCTTGTTCTACCTCCCTCGAATGTTGTAGTGTAGTCAACAATCATATATTTTCCGTCAGGAGACACCTCAAGACCAGCGAATCTTGTACCAAGGAGAACGTCCTTCATACCATAGAGGTGCTTTCCGTCTTCTGAGATGAAAACCTTTCCTTCAGGAGCCTCAATTGATACTGAGATGGACTCGCTTGCTCCTGGAGCAGACAAGTACTTGATAGAAACCTCATATGAACCTGGGTCTAAAGTGAGATCCTTTGTTGCCTTGTTTCCATTGACTGAATTTCCTGTATTTACTTCTTTTACAGTAAA
>JAKSJT010000426.1 GCA_024402125.1 Bacteroidales bacterium | reverse complement strand
GTCTTGACTTTCATATTGCGAAAAATTTTATTTGTATCTGAAAGATATTCTGCCCTTGGTAAGATCATAAGGTGAAATTTCAACTCTAACCTTGTCTCCAAGGAGGATATGGATGAAATTCATCCTCATCTTTCCTGAAATGTTGCACAGAAGTACATGGCCGTTCTCGAGTTCTACTTTGAACATCGCGTTAGGCAGTGTCTCGACAACTGTGCCGTCTTGTTCTATTGCTACTTGTTTTGACATTAAAATTGCACTTTAAAATCTACTAGTTCAATCTTTCTCGATAAAATCGAAGGTTGATAGCTGTTCAGCTTTACCTTTGCGGACAACAACCGTGAGCTCGTAATGAGCAGAATTTTTGTGATCTGCTGTGTGTACTGCCCAACCATTTCTAGCTAAATACACACCGCGTCCACCCAAATTGATCATTGGCTCTATGCAAATCACCATTCCCTCTGTAAGTCTTGCACCGTTGCCTCTTCTTCCATAGTTTGGAATTCCAGGAGCCTCGTGCATTTCTTTTCCCAGTCCGTGTCCTTCAAGTTCACGTACAACAGAGAAACCGAATGACTCAACATATGATTGTACCGCGTGTCCTATATCTCCGGTCCTGTTACCTGCTACAGCTGCCTCTATACCCTTGTAAAGTGATGCCTTTGTAACGTCTAGGAGCTTCTGGGTTTCTGGCGACACTTCCCCGACTGGGAAAGTGTACGCAGAATCACCATTATATCCTTTATAGAGCGTTCCGATGTCTGCTGAGAAGATGTCTCCCTCTTTGAGAACGTAGTCTGACGGAAAACCGTGAACTACAACATCATTTACAGAAGCACAGATTGCTGCAGGAAAGCCTTCAAATCCTAAGAAGCTTGGAATAGCACCATGATCGCGAATGAAAGTCTCAGCCACTCTACACAACTCATTTGTTGTCACACCAGGAGCAACTCTCTTACCGACTTCCGCAAGCGTCTTCGAGACGATTATAGCATTTTCGCGGAGTAGTTCTATTTCTTCTTCAGTCTTTGGCTTAACCATCGTCCTTTCTCTTTTTATTCTGAAAAATTACATTCCTGAGCGTCCTGTCAAACGACCTGTCTTCATAAGACCGTCATAGTGACGCATCAGCAAATAACTTTCAATCTGCTGGAGAGTATCGATAACAACACCTACAAGAATCAAAAGTGATGTACCACCATAGAAGCTTGCGAACTGGTTGTTAACACCTGCGAGCATTGCAAATGCAGGCAAGATTGCGATAATAGCAAGGAAGATAGATCCAGGAAGAGTAACCTTTGACATAACGTCATCAAGATACTCCTGAGTCTTCTTACCTGGCTTAACTCCAGGAATGAAGCCGCCGTTCTTCTTCATATCCTCAGCCATCATTGTTGGATTAACAGTAACAGCTGTGTAGAAGTATGTGAAGATTACAACGAGGAAACCGAATAAAAGGTTATACCAGATTCCAGTATAGTTGCTAAGAGCAGCAGCAACACCTCTTGTTGCGTCAAACTTCGAGAAGATGAGCGGGAAGAGCATAAGAGCCTGAGCGAAAATGATAGGCATTACGCCGGCTGCATTGATCTTAAGAGGAATGTACTGGCGAACTCCGCCATACTGCTTGTTACCGATAACTCTCTTAGCATACTGAACAGGAACTCTTCTGACAGCCTGTACAAGTGCAATAGCTGCAGCAAGTACAAAGAACCAAACCAAGAGTTCAACTACGAGGAGAAGTGGACCACCATTTGTTGTGGTGAACTTCTCACCGAACTCTGCTACGAGTGCATAAGGGAGACGAGCAACAATACCGATCATAATGATGAGGGAGATACCATTACCGATACCACGATCAGTAATTCTCTCACCAAGCCACATTACGAACATTGAACCTGACATAAGGATGATTGTAGAAACAATGTTGAACATGAAGCTACTCCATCCGAGTGTATTCTGAGCTGTGAAAGCTGCAGCGTTTCCAATTGTACTATTAAGGGATGCAACATATGCAGGTCCCTGGATACAAAGAATAAGGATTGTCAGATATCTTGTAATCTGAGTCATCTTTCTACGGCCACTTTCGCCCTCCATCTGCATCTTTCTGAAAGATGGAACGAACATGCCTAGAAGCTGGACTACGATTGATGCCGAAATGTATGGCATCACACCGAGAGCAAAGATAGATGCATTACCGAATGCACCACCTGAGAACATAGTCAGGAGACCAACAAGTCCGGTAAAAGTATTGTCATGAAAAGAAAGAAGAACAACAGACAAATCCAAATAATAAGACAGTAAATGCAAAAA
>JAKSJT010000425.1 GCA_024402125.1 Bacteroidales bacterium | reverse complement strand
CCTACTGGAAGGATGACTATACAGAGTTCTATCTGGAACTGGACAAGCAGCGACTGCTTCAGGAAGGCCTGTCTGCCAGTGATCTGTTTGCTTCATTGCAACCATTGTTCATGCACGATTTTTACATCGGATCCATTGTCTATGAAAACCAGCAGGAGTATCTACGGCTTACTTCTACCCAACATACGGAGTACGACATATGGTCTCTCTTGAACTGTCCCCTCTCTGTCAGGGGAAAAAATTACAAGCTAACTGAACTGGCTCATGTAATCAAAACGCAGGCTCCAAAGAAGATAGCCAAGGAGAATCAGGAATATGTGCTCTGCCTGCAATATGACTATTTAGGCTCTGCCGAACAGGGCAAGAGACTGCAGAAGAACGATATTGAAACACTCCAGGCACAACTTCCTATGGGTTATATCATAGAGGGTGATGATTATGATTACTATTGGGGCAAGAAAAACAAGCAGCAGTATTGGCTGTTAGCACTCATTGTGGTCATTATCTTCTTCACCACCAGCATTCTGTTCAATTCCCTTAAGCAGCCTTTGTCCATTATATTTGTGATTCCGATTTCGTACATCGGTGTGTTCCTCACATTCTACTGGTGGAGCCTGGACTTCGACCAGGGAGGGTTCGCCAGTTTCGTTCTGTTATGTGGCATAAGTGTGAATGCCTGCATATATATACTAGACGAGTATAACAACCAACGTACAATAAACCCTAGCAAATCAGCTTTGAAAGCCTACATCAAGGCTTGGAATATAAAGATTATTCCAATCATATTGACTAACAGTAGTACTATTTTAGGATTCATCCCATTCTTGGTGGGCAGTGAGAGGGAAGCTTTCTGGTTTCCACTGGCAGCAGGAACTGTAGGAGGTCTCATCGCCTCAATAATAGGGCTAGTAATTTATCTTCCTATTTTTTCTTTGAAATGTATTAGGAATGAAAAATAATTCTTCGCAAAAACATGCCTTTTAATGAGCTTCATAGCTGGCATCTCTGTTGATGAATTGAAAACATCACATTATTTATCGGGACCATACTAGTTAAGTACACTCAAAATAAGTTTATACAGAATTAACCTGTATGTCAAAGAACTGAATAGGGAATATATAAAATGTAATCTATTAGCTTGACGTTTATAAAAATACCAGTTTTGAAAAAAATCAAAACTGGTAAAACAATATCAACTTTCCTATATCAATACATTAGCCCGAATATCCATAGAGGAATAATGTTCTGATAACCTATCTCAATGTCCTCCTTTACCACGAAAGCACTTTCAACCCCCTCTATCTGCTTTTGCTTTTTACTACGTCCTCCGACTTCAAAGGTATATTTGTCTATTTGAAAATCGGAAACAGAAGAAATAATAACATCATATCCGACCCTGACTTGGTTCATGAAGAATGTCTCTCGGACATTCTCCACTTCTGTATGATCCTTTCCCAGCAAAAACATCAAGGCGGTATTGTCAAGATAGACTTTGTCCACCTTTCCTAATCCTCGAATACCTCCTGTATCATCTCGAAGCTACATAATCAATCCTGCCTTCTCCATATAGACAAGCCATTCCGGAAGGAGATTGCGGCTTATACCTAAAACCTGAGATATTGTAGAGACATTAAGCTTGAAGTCATGCATCCATTCTATTAATAAGGTCTCGCAAATCTTCATCATCGATACTACGGTATCGGCAGAACGCTTTGCTTCCTTCTACATGACCGGTCATCTTGCCTATTATATTAGGATCATGAGTAAGTTTATAGGTTACTCCGATAAACGTCTTACGACCCATATGACTGGCTGCTACCTCGTAGATTGGCTTAGGCTCATAATTACCGGTCTTTGGATTTCGTACCTGAACTATACGATTCACTTCGCATTTCTCCAATACTTTCTTGATACGCTCATTGTACTTCTGTGCGCTGAGGAATGGGAATAGACGACCTTTCGGATCGACATCCTTGTATTTTTCTATTAGTGATAGAGCTGTATTATCCAATGGGACTCTTACTTTCGTAGGTGACTGCATATGACGAGTCTTCTTGGGAATATACTCTAAAATTCCCTCATTTGAAATATTCAAGGGCATAAGAGTAAGCAGATCTCCGACTCGGCATCCTACATGGCATTGGAATACAAAGATATCGCGTTGTTGCTGAAGTATAATATCTTCTTTACTAAGATCTGTAGTTGCAATCTTGTTACGTTCCTCCTTTGTGAGATAGATGGGATTACCATAAATCTCCTTGTCATATACGAAGCCGTCAAACGGCTTGTTCGTAGTCTTCTTGGCATAGTGCAACCAATGGAAGACTG
>JAKSJT010000424.1 GCA_024402125.1 Bacteroidales bacterium | reverse complement strand
TATTCCGCGCTTTTGTACAGTTTTTTATTTTTAAATGTCTTATTTTTGAGACAGTCCGTAAAAGGCTGTATGACAGTGTTTATAATAAATCAATTAGTATCATGGATAAGTTAATTTCTAGAAGAGAAGCTCTTAAGACTATGGGCCTTGCCGGAGCTGCCCTTGCAGCTGCAGGTACTGTTCTGGAATCATGTGATTCTTCATCAAAGAAGGTTGCATCTCCAGTTAAGGAGGCTCCAGAAGGAACCAAGGTTGTTACAAGGACATGGGATTCGTTAGGCGAGACTATCAGCTGTCTTGGCCTAGGATGTATGCGTTTCCCAACCCTGTCTTCACAGGGTGGTGGTTTCGGACACGCAGCACCGCTTGACCAGGCGCAGATTAACCAGAAGGTAAAGTATGCACTTGATCATGGTATCAACTACTTCGACACAGCTCCAGCTTACGGAGAGTCTGAGAAGGCAGTCGGTATCGCATTCAAGGAGAGCGGATATCCTAGAGAGTCATATCTTATTGCAACCAAGATGTCGAATATGGCATTCGGACCGAGCGCCAATCCAACTCTTGAGGCTGCTAAGGCTATGTTCGAGAAGTCACTTGAAAGTCTTCAGACAGACTATGTGGATTTCCTTCTTCTTCATAATGTTGCTGATGATGCAGCATATACTATGAGATTCATTAGTAACGGAGTACTTGATTACCTTATCCAGATGAAGGAAGAGGGCAAAATCCGTCATTTGGGATTCTCTTTCCACGGCTCAAATGAGGCCTTCCCTGTGCTTCTTGACAAGTATAATTGGGAGTTCGTACAGATCCAGCTGAACTATGCTGACTGGAAGGATATGCCATCTGGATTTGGTCCATCGACAGGAGCCAAGACAGACTCTGAGACTCTTTACAAGATTCTTGAGTCAAGAGGTATTCCTGCCGTTATCATGGAACCAATTAAGGGTGGTGCTCTTGCCAATGTAAGCGATGCTATCAAGGCAAGGCTTGCTGGAAGATTCCCACATCTGAGCCCTGCAGGATGTGCACTTTCATTTGTCGCTTCACTTCCTGATGTTATGGTTACCCTTAGCGGAATGTCAAATATGGAGCAGTTGAAGGAGAACATTGCTCTGTTCACTGACTTTAAGGCATTTACCCAAGCAGACCATGACTTTATGGTAGAATCTGGAGAACTCTACAAGTCAAATACACATATCCCATGTACAGGCTGTGAGTATTGTATGCCTTGCCCTAATGGTGTCAATATTCCAGGAAACTTCAAGGTCTACAACACAACTTCTGACGAGCTGAATATCCCTGATCCTGAGAATCAGGGTAAGGACTATAAGAAAAAGAGAAAGATTCTTCTTACAAGATACAGAAAGGACCTTAAGGACGGTTCCAGAGCAGATGCTTGTACAAAGTGCAATGTCTGTCTTGAGAAGTGTCCACAGCATATCAGAATTCCTAATGAACTCCAGACAATTAAGGATCTTATCGAATCATTAGGTTAATTCTAACTGATTAAAGAAACCATAGTGTTAATTAGGGATAGCATTTTTTGCTATCCCTTTTTGGTGACCTGAAAAATGAGTAAATTGCGCCTTCAAATATGTAATTGTTATGGCAAAGGAAGTTAAGACTGCAAATTCATTCAAAGCCCTTAAGGGTATGATGGGAGAACTTGAAAAAGGTCCTTCCAAGTCTGTGGCTTCCTCTTCTTCTACCAACAAGGAACCTAATGCTCCTCGTGAAAGGACCAGGATCATTCCTGACAGGGTGCCGGGAGTTGTAAAGAAGAAGATAAAGGTTGTAAAAGAAAGAGATGGCGTTACTGTTGGACAGAGGGTTCGCCTTATGGATACCAATGACTCAGGAACTGTTGTCGGCTTTATTGATGGCGGAATCATTGCTGAAATTGACGGTCTTGAGATGAACCTTTTTGAAGGGGAGTACATCATCGCAGATTACAAGGAAGATAATCTTCTTCGAAACAGCATCTCCGCAAAGGTGAAGAAGTCTGACTCAAGGCCAAAGCAATCTGAGAAGAACCCTGCCAATGATGTTATGATCGTTGACCTTCATATGGAGAAGATTCCGGAGGAGGAGAAGATTCCGTGGGCGGAGAACCTGGAGTGCCAGCTGGAGTACTTCAGACGCATTATGAGAGCTAACTTCAACCGAAAGGGAAAGAAGATTGTATTTATCCATGGAGTTGGTGATGGCATCTTAAAGCAGGCTCTTAGAAAGGATCTTGACGAACTGTTTGCTCTTCACTGTACATACGCTCCGGCATCCTCTGAGATGTTCGGACTAGGTGCTACGATGGTTACAATGAGATAGTGACAAGTATTTAAACTCAAGTTTCGCAAGTGCCAAACGGTATAGTCACTCATACCGGCGAAGCGGGTT
>JAKSJT010000423.1 GCA_024402125.1 Bacteroidales bacterium | reverse complement strand
TATATGATTTTTATCAGGAGAATCGTTACTTCCTTGATGGTCAGGTCGTCAATGCATTCTTCCAGTATAATCATTCTTTTGCGGGAAAACACAATGTTGCTGCTACTATTGGTGGTAACTTCGATAATTACCGTAGTAGCGCACTCCTTGTTAATCAGAAAGGTTCTCTCAGTGAAGCCCTGTCATACATCAATATGGCCAACGGAGAAATTGCGAAGGCATCTGAGACTAATTCTGCCTATAGAACGCTCGGTTTCTTTGGCCGTGTAAACTACGATTATGCTGGAAGGTATCTACTTGAACTTTCAGGTCGCTATGATGGTTCGTCTCGATTCCCTGTTGGTCACAGATGGGGATTCTTCCCTTCTGCATCTGGTGGATGGCGTATCAGCGAGGAACCTTTCTGGGATAATATTAAGGACGTCGTAACCAACGCAAAACTGCGTATGTCCTATGGTACACTCGGCAACCAACAGGTAAATGATTACTATTATTGGGATAAGATCTCAACAGGACAGCTTTCTTACACCTTCGATGGCTCTAACAAGGCTGGCTATGCATCTGCATCTTCACCTGTATCTAGCAACCTTACTTGGGAGACTGTCGTTTCTAAGAACATCGGTCTTGATTTAGGATTCTTCAATGGCCGTCTTACTGTAACCGCAGACTACTTTATCCGCGACACAGAGAACATGCTCACAAAGGCTATGACTCTTCCTGTTGTTTATGGAGAAACAGCACCAAAGGAGAATGCCGCTGACCTTCAGACCAAAGGTTATGAGCTTGCTATTAGCTGGAAAGACAACTTAACTCTTGGCGGTAAGCCTTTCTCATATAGTGTAACTGCAACTCTCGGAGACTATCAGACTCACATTACTCGTTTTGATAATGAGAATGGTCAGCTCAGTGACCACTACGTAGGAGAGAGACTAGGTGATATCTGGGGCTATCGCACAGACGGCCTTTTCAAGACGGACGCAGATGCTGCAGCTTACGAAGCTAAGTACAACTCTAGTGTTGTCAACAAGGGTATTTTTGCTTGCAAGGCTCCTTACAACCACTTGATGGCAGGTGATATTATCTACAAGAACCTTAACGGTGACGATGCTATCAATGCAGGCTCAAGCACTCTTTCTGATCCAGGTGATCGTGAAATCATCGGTAACTCACTTCCAAGATATAACTACGCACTCAAGGGAGATGTCAGCTGGAACGGCATTGACCTCAGCGTATTCTTCCAGGGTGTTGGTAAAATTGATTGGATGCCTTCTGGTAACTGTATCTATTTCTGGGGACCTTATTCATATCAAAGACCAACCTTCATCACAAAGGATTTTGACAGTCTTTGCTGGTCTTCTGAGAGTGGTGCAGACAATAGCAAAGCTGT
Source organism: Bacteroidales bacterium (assembly GCA_024402125.1). GTDB lineage: Bacteria > Bacteroidota > Bacteroidia > Bacteroidales > UBA932 > Cryptobacteroides. The sequence continues at coordinate 1,087 of JAKSJT010000423.1, read as the reverse complement.
TTTCCCTCGAAAGCGCGGAAAGATTGCTTCTTCAGGCAACCTTGTGACATCTGATTATTTCCTCCAGAATGCAGCTTATCTCCGATTAAAGAATCTCACTCTCGGATACACTCTTCCGTTTAAGACAAAGGCTCTCGAGAAAGTTCGCATCTATTTCTCCGGAGAGAATCTCTTCTACTTCTCTCCTCTTACGAATGCATGTAAGACAATCGACCCAGAAGTCGCAACAACTACTTCAGCTGACGACTGTCTCTACCCTTATGCAAAGACATTCTCTCTTGGCATTGACGTAACTTTCTAACCCTTGTGAGACAATGAAAAAGTACATTACTTCTATAGCATTATTGCTCGCAGCATTCACTCTTTCATCCTGCGAGGACTTTCTTACGAAAGCACCAGAGACAGACCTCTCTCCTGAATCATTCTTCAAGACTGCAGGTGAGTGTGAACTCTGGACAAACAAATTTTACAATGACCAGCTTCCTACAGCAGAAGATTTGGCAGAACTTGCTGCAGATGACCACTTTTCAAGCAGCTTGAATGCTGTTCAGAAAGGAACAAGGACTCCCTCTTCAAAATCATGGTCGACTTCAACATGGAAACCACTTCGCAATATCAACTATTTCTTTGAAAACAACTTATGCACAGACAAAGCCGCCAGTGCGAAGTTCAATGGTGTTGCGCACTTTTTCCGTGCGTACTTCTATTTCGAAATGGTAAAGAAGTACGGTGATGTTCCATACTACGACGTCGTTATTGGTTCATCCGATCAGGAGATGCTCAACAAGGCTCGTGATCCTCGAGGATATGTTATGCTTAAAGTTTGTCAGGATCTAGATAAGGCATACGAACTTCTTCCTGAAAATTGGGGAGCAAACGCAGTATACCATGTGTCTAAGGATGCTGCCCTTGCTCTCAAGGCTCGTGCAGCTCTCTTCGAAGGAACATTCCGTAAGTACCACGCAGGCTCTGCATTCGTCCCTAAAGACGAAGAAACTTTTGATCGTGTAACCGTATCATCAAAATGGTTCCTTGAACAGGCAGCAGATGCAGCTTCAAAACTGATTGGCAAGCGCAGCCTTTATAC
>JAKSJT010000422.1 GCA_024402125.1 Bacteroidales bacterium | reverse complement strand
TCGCCCCTAATCCCTTTTCTACTCCCGGTAGAACGATTGTGTCCCTGTGAAGGTATGCAAGAGCCGTACCTTTGTCAACTTCAGCCCTAATAAACGCCTTTTCATTTAACAGCGAACATAGAGCCAGATCCGAATCCGGCACAAGAGTACTTCCCTTAAGTGTGCCTACAGCAACTCCGGACCTTAGTGGTCTAAGAGCTGACAGTACCTTAACAAGGTCCTTGATTACAGCGGGAACAGCGATAAGCATATCTCCCCTTAGCGAGAAGGACATCTGCTCCACAAACAGTTCCTGGAATTTTGCCGCTCCCGAAACTGGAGTCTCCCTTCCACCGGAAGACTTTGGCATCCTGAAGGACATGCCCTCTGTCTTTATCAATGAAGCGCAGTACTGTCCCTCACCTCTGACAAGTCCAGGAACCAGGCTATAGCCATAGTTCATATTGAGAACTCCTTCATACTTGCTGTCAGAAGGGATAATCTCTGCACCGAGCTCATCTGCTATCCATTTGACGTTCCCATCATTCTCCATGTTGTTGAAAGTACAGGTCGAATAAACCATGATTCCACCACATGTAAGGGATGGCCACACATCAGCAATAATTCTTTTTTGACGTGACTGGCAAAGGTCAACTGTTTCCTCAGACCATTCCCTGACCGCCTCCTCGTCCTTTCGGAACATGCCCTCACCCGAGCAAGGCACATCAGCAACTATCATGTCAAAGAATCCTTCCAGACTAGCGAATGCTTTCGGGTCAACTGATGTCACAACGACATTCGGTTCACCCCAAAGAGCCACATTATCCGCCAGCACGGAAGCCCTCTGCTTCATCACCTCATTGGCAACCAGAAGGAACGAATTGCCGAATAGCTGCCTTAATGATGCTGCAAGGTCTGTGGTTTTTCCTCCTGGAGCCGCACAGAGATCCAAAACTCTTACTGGTCTGCCAAGGTCCTTGAACCTTTCCATCGCCTGCCTTGAAATCTCACCGACAAACATCGCTGATGAGTCCTGAACATAATAGCACCCTGCGTGGAAAAGAGGATCAAGGGTAAATACTGGTCTATCCTGAAGAAAGCGTCCATATTCACTCCACAAGACCTTATCTTCAAAGACCGGAGTAGTCTTTTTTGATGGATTGTATCTTATTGAGACAGACGCTGCACTCTCAAGGGCATCCAAGGCAGTGGAAGTATTCTCCGCTCCTATCGCATCCTCAAGCATCCTGGCGAAAGCTGACTCTCTAAGACTCTCCATCAGAAATTACATCTTGAAGTTCCCGTTCTGGAACATAGATGGATCAACACCCTCTGGCATCTTTCCTTCCGACATGTCTGCAATACCCTGAACCATCTTGTCAAGGGCATCCTTGAGCTTACCTCCGATCATCATCTTCATCATGAAGTTTAGTTCTGCGTCAAGCTCAATATAGAACTCTGTCTTTGAAGGCTCACTGCTGACAGCATCAAAGCAAAGATTTGCTGAGAAGTGGAAAGGAGCCTCCCTGTCCGAGTATGTGATCTTTGAATAAGGTCTACGGTCTGACACTGTAATTCCGATATTGAATCCCTGAACAGAGATGTTCAAGTTATCGAAATCTGCTGTAACCTTGTCCTTATGCTCTTCAGGAAGGTATGCCATGAAATTGCGCATGTCCACAAAGCTCATATAGACCTCATACGGTGAACGTGACACAATTGCGTGCTTACTCTTGTATTCTGCCATAATAGTTTTCTTTTATTCCTGGTCCCAAGTTGATGGAGACTTTCTCCACTGCTGAAGAACATCAAACTGCTCCTCAGAGATATAACCAGTCTCTGCTGCATGCTCAACAAGAGCACCATAGTTAGAGATTGTTGTAAGTTCAACTCCTGCCTCAGCGAACTGAGATGCTGCAAGGTCGAATCCATATGTGAAGATTGCTACCATACCGAGAACTTCAGCACCAGCCTCTCTAAGAGCCTTAACTGCTGCAAGACTGCTCATACCTGTAGAGATAAGGTCCTCAATCACAACAACCTTCTTTCCTGCAGGAGAAAGACCCTCGATCTGAGAGCCTGTTCCGTGATCCTTTGGTTTTGGACGGACATAGATAAATGGCTTCTGGAGCTCGTCTGCTGCAAGAACACCAACTGCAATAGCACCTGTTGCCACACCTGCTACAACCTCAGCCTCTGGATAGAGCTCAGCTGCCTTAGCTGCGAGAGATGCTGCTACCTTTGAACGAAGTTCAGGGTAAGAAAGAATCTTTCTGTTGTCACAGTAGATTGGTGAATGCCATCCTGAAGCCCAAGTGAATGGTTCTGTAGGGCGAAGAAGGACTGCCTTGATATCCATAAGTGAAGCTGCAAGCTCTTTAGCTGCAAGAATTGAATTTGTTTCCTGTTTCATATTTGTTGAACTTTTTATACTAACTTTGCAATCTGCAAATTTACAAAAATATATTGTATATACGGCGATTTTTGGGCCATGCATAAGATTCATTTTGAAAATAG
>JAKSJT010000421.1 GCA_024402125.1 Bacteroidales bacterium | reverse complement strand
TTGAGGAAGTTCCTGTAACGTGTCGTTTCCGCATTCACCTCTATCATTTCCATCTGCTCCTCATAGTTTCTATCTGCCCCATGTGTGAAAAGCATCCGCTTGAATCTTTCTATAAATCCATAGAAAAGCTTCTTATCCGCTATCTGATTCCATAGATAGTTGTAGGCATCAGTGTAGCTCTTCTCCAAGGAAACCCTTATGGATTCATTCCTCTTATACTGGCCGATACCGAGTATGCAGAATACGTTAAGCATGTTGATGATTGGATTATCCGGGTGGGCACGGAGAATAAGCCTTACCGCTCCCTGAAGATGCTTAAGGTTATCCAGCTGGTTTCCAGTTGCACCGGTATGTTCGTCCTCCACGACCTTCATATACTTGAATACAAGGTCTAAATTATCCTCAATTATACCCTCATTAGTATCATCTACCAGGGAGTATGGCTCTCCATTGTCTGCCGTGTAGCCTTTTCTTGCGTACTTGGAATTAAAATAGTAGTAGATATAATCTTTCAATTCCTCGTTTGTATCCTTCCAGTCATGATCTCTATTGAGATCCAAGCCAGTATTGCAGAACGTACGTATCTCATCGATTGCACGTTTCTTCTTAGAGGCAATCTTCTCGTAGATAAACTCCGTCAGCTGCTGAAGACAGTTTTCCACCTCTGACCGGTCGAGCGATTTTGCTTTCTCCGCCTCTGCTGCGGCCTTAGGTTCAGAATCGTATCGCATATAAAACTCCTTAAGGGCCTGGTAATAGCTTCCAGGAGTCCGCCCTGTTATAACGACCCTGTAGGTCTCATGCTTGTAATCAAGTGTGAAATCCTGAATAAAATCAATACAGCACATTCTATATATGGCCTTTGAATATGCTGACTGTACAGCCTGTTTGTTTCGCTTCTCCTTCTTCCTTCTTTTCTCCTCATCATCCTTCTCAGAGAAAGGCTCACATAAAAGATCTACAAGAGACTGATGCTGGCGGGACAGGGCATACGAAATCTCGAACACTCTCCTCTGTCCGACTTCAGTCCTCATATTCATGAGGCCGTTACCGAATTGAGCATTGTCATCAATTTTATTCTCGTCCTCTGCATTTGTGATGAATGACCGAACCATAATTTCTGGCAACGAGTTTCACTCCATGCTCTGCAGCCAGCGCATCAAGCTGACTCGTGGTTCCCCATTCCGGGAACTCCTGATCAATCAGCCTCAGCTTGCAGTTGTCATACTCCTTGCATTGACAGCAGAGCCTTGCCTTCTGAAATTGAGGAAGTTCTCCCGGTCTGCACGAAGGTCGCCTGTTGCAGGTACTCACTTTGTCACAGCCATCGCACCACTTTCTGTTCTCGAACTTCTTGTTGTCCACCTCACAAGAGAGCTTGACAAGGTCCGAGCTCGGAGTACAATGATTTATATACTCTTCCGGTACAGATACGCCATGTTGCTGTAGGATATACTCAAGATCCTCCTTCTTGAACCAGTGACCCGCAATCACATATATAGGGAACTTATGTATAGGGCATGACTTGTCTACACTGACAAGATCGTAATCAGAGACAAGAATGGTTGACAGAGCAAGTTTCTTGTCTCGTCCGGCACGACCCGCCTCCTGAACAAATGCCTCCAGAGAGTCGGAGTAGTTTACATTGATCGTATAACGCACATTCGGTTTGTCGATACCCATTCCAAATGCCTTGGTAGCCACCATGACAGGCTTCTCGTTCTTTCTGAAAGCAAGCATGTTCCTTTCTGGGCTATCCTTGCTGTCATCCTTCGTGGAATCCTTGGCTGGGTCTTCGTCCAGTGAGTAGAATGTCCCTAGATCAGGAGCGATCGGCCTTAAGGCATCTGCACATGTATCGACAGCAACATCCGTATTCTTCCTATGAGGGCAAAATACAATCGCAGCCTCATCATATTTATCCTTCTGATCAAAGAATGCATCGCTGAATGAAGTGGCCAACCCTACTCCAGCGCCAGCTTCCACATCCTTACTCTCGCGTGTATAGAAGCTTTGGACAATATGCTCGATGCTGCTCGGAGAATTCAGTTCCCTGGCTTTAGCTGGGAGACGGCTGAGGACTCCTTCAAGTGCATCGCTCTTCCTTAAATTAGATTTACGACACTTGGTGATATCATATGGATGAGGATATTCTGCAAGATTCCCCTTTTTATCGTAGGTAGCGAAAGGCATATTGCCGTGCGGCTCCTCCTCAAACTCAATAGGGGTACTCTCAATATTGTACTGAAGTTCAAGTCTGTTGGTATCCTCACAACGGACGAGAACATCATCATCCAACCTATACGCACCATGTCCGGAGAGTTCTCGTTCGACATCCGCAAGAACATCAAAGGAAGCTGTTGCCGTCAATCCAAACAAAGTAACTTCCTTATTCTTGGCCCTTACAAAGTTATACAGATTCCTTCCAAGATGAAGATATGTATTTCTGAAGTCCTGTCCCCATTCCGACACACAATGCACCTCGTCAATGACACCATAT
>JAKSJT010000420.1 GCA_024402125.1 Bacteroidales bacterium | reverse complement strand
GAACAACAAGGTGTCTCTTCCAGCTAAAGGGGATTTCAAGGTCGATGGCAGGTATCTGTTTGAAGTAGGGGGAAGGAAGAAATCGTTCGAACAAATAAAGGATGAACCGGACAGTTACCTTGCAGTTGACTCTGTTGAGACCGGTAACGGGAACAGGATTCCTCTCTGGCTGTTCGGATTCCTGTCATAAGACATTTGAACAAGATCTCATTACTCCCGTATTTGAATTGAGCAAACTATCTATCATTATCAGGTCTCCGAAACTGCCTGATGATACGGTTGTAAAAGCTTAAGTTTACAATGATTCCTTTCATGGCTTTTGCTACTCGCTGAATTGTGAAGACGAATATTCCGCCACAGGAGTCTTTGTATGATAAAGAATCTCTCAGTTCCTGATGTCCAAATCAGAGTAATGTAATATTTTGGCGTTTTTGGGCATTTCTTCAAAGCAAAAAACCTTGTTCTACATCTCTGTAGAACCTCTTTTGTGAGATGGGTCACAAAAGTCAATGTATGATTTGCACAAAAAAGTATGACCACCAGTGAATTTCTTCACCAATGGTCATCTTTTACTTTAGATTCGCCTATAACAGTTACAGGCGTACTAGTCTTACCTTAGAAGTATTTTGCTTCTCCAAGACCTTTACACTTGCCTTTGTAGGAGAAGTCTCGAACGAGTAGTCGAGTTCTGAGAATCTCACTCTTGAAACGCAGTACTCATATGGATAGACATGGAGATTACCGTCGATTCTGTTGATAGAGATTGGGAATGCGACCTCATCTATAGAGTTCCCATCCAAAGAAGACATTACCTCTTCCGGACTCAGACGATACCAGATCTTACCGTTGTCATAGAAGTTCTGGGTTGTATAGGCCACAAGTCCAAGGCAGTCCTCAGGAGTCTGGCACTGCGCAAAATATGAACTGTAAGCCGGATTGGCCATGGCAGCTTCCAGCTGAGCCTGAAGTTCAGAAGCAAGGGCTGTTGCACACTCCAGATCTGTAGACTTATACATATCTATTCCATAGTAGCTCTTGCTGTCTCCATTGAAACTGATGGTGTTGTTCGGGAATCCCGGATATGCTACATCATAGCCTGTAAAGTCAATCATCACTCCAAGTTCCTTATGATCGTATGCATAGATGAACGAATGAATGTGACTTGTCCTCTTCTCATCAAAGATCTGAAGTCCCTCCTGAGAAGGATCAAAACGAAGTTTTGTCAGACCTGAAACTACTCTAAGATTCTTGTCTATCGCAACGACAGTAAAGAGAAGATTATCATCCGGATTACACTCTCCACTGTAGAATCCATGGCCGAACTTGGCTATCTCCTCATAGGTAGCTCCACTTGCGGAGTCTTCCCCTATATAGTAACGGATATAGGTTAGAAGAAGTTCATCATCGATTGTATCAAGTCTGGATGCAGAGCCTGTGAAGGCTACTCCGAACCAACCGATGTCATCTCTGTCCGGATCTACCTCAATAGTGAACGAGAAAGGAGTTGAACTCTCAAGGGATGCAGACGCCCCAAAAGACTGAGTTGTAGTTGTCAGAATCATTGGCTCCGATGTGGTCTCACCACTTGCATTCATTCCGAAAAGAACCACCCTATACTTTGTATTTGAATATAGCGACGGGAATGTTATAGTCTGGTTACCGACCTTAAGAAACGACGCCCATGCGGCACCAAGGTCTGTCTTTCGCCTGATGTCATCAATGATACCTGAAACTGACACCCCCTTGAAATCCTCTGCCTTGTAGCATGCAATATAATAAGGTGATGCCTCCGGTGCTGTAATCTGCACATCAAAGCTGGTAAGACCTACATTTACAATCTTACCGGAAAGAGATACCTCCTCCGTTCTCTGAATCGGTTCTATCGGTTTCTCACAAGAGAAGATGACCAGAAGAGCCGCAATTGCTATTATTATGCGTGATCTCATGGCTACTTCCGTCTTCTTTTAAAAATAAGCAGCAGCGCTGCAATGACAAGGACTCCCGAGCCTATTCCGATGAATGAACCACCAGAAGATGATCCTGTCTCTTTCTCAATATGAACTGTAAGAGTGATATCATCAAGCGGTGTGCACTCTGTTTCCGTGCAGGCCATCCACTCAACATACACTTCGAGATCAGCACTCTTTCCCCTGAGGACAACATCCTGGGAAAACTCAGCCTTACCGCTGATTGTTCCAAGCTCGAATCCAAGGATTTCGTCATATTCCTTGTCTACAGTAGAGATGACCTGAAGGTCGCCGGATACCTTTGCTGCCTTTCCTCCATCAATTGTTATGATGGTTGGGTTAGCGCCATATTCATACTCTGCAGTATCATAGATATGATATCCTGGAGCGACGTCTCCTGTTACTGTAACACGCCAAAGCGAACCATCTACATGTGTAGCAGAAGCCGACCAATTTACTATATTCTCTTCCATAACTAGTTTTCGTATTTGATATCTGTAGTCTGACCCACAGGAATGATTATACTATTGTCCACAAACTCAT
>JAKSJT010000042.1 GCA_024402125.1 Bacteroidales bacterium | reverse complement strand
TTCACGTGATGGGTTATGCTTCTGCAACAAAGAGCGAGGTCCTTCAGTGGATTGAGAATCCTGCATATCCTAACCTTTCAGTTATCGGAACTCCTGCAGATGCAGAGCGTGGTCTTATCGCACTCGGCTTCTTCGAGAGCCAGGAGGATATTGACGCTAGCCCAATGCAGCAGTTCGGTCAGGTTAAGGTCGGTGACATCAAGTACAAGGATGTCAACGGTGATAACGTAATCAACCAGAACGACTTTGTTGCAATGGATCATGGCAACGCATTCCCAGCTCTTAACTATGGCTTCACACTTGGTATGGAGTTCAAGGGTTTCGGAATCAACGCAACATTCCAGGGCGCAGCTCACCAGATGAAGAACATCATGTATGTTGACGGTGTTTGGGGTGCACTTTCTGACAACAGAAACCTCTCTTACGAATACCTCAACAATTGCTACGATGTAGCAGGTGCTGATGCATTGTATCCTCGTCTTTCAACAACAAAGGTTGCAAACAATACACAGAATTCAACAATCTGGTATCGTGACATCAGCTGGCTTAAGCTTCGTGACTGCGAAGTTTACTACAAGCTTCCAAAGTCTCTTCTTAGCCACATTAAGGTAGAAGGTGTTAAGATTTATGTTCAGGGACAGAATCTTCTCTCTCTTGGCAATATCTCTTGCATGGATGCAGAAAACCTCAACACAGGTTACCCTGTGATGAAGGCAGTTAACGTTGGTCTTTCAATTGAATTCTAAAAAGATTTGCATTATGAAACTAAATAAAATCTGTTTATTCATTTTAGCCTGCGTTATTTCGGCTTCGTGCGTTGACCTTAACTATACGGAGCAGAGTACCCGTGATGAGGAATGGACATACGAATACTTTGAGAACGGTATCAAAAATATGGTATTCGATGTTTACGCACAGGTATACAATAACGAACTTGAGTCTAACAGCGCATACTTCCTTGCAGGTGCAACTGACGAGGCACAGTACGCTCTTGAGACAGGTGCTGTAAATAATTACATCAATGGTGGCTGGAGCCCAGCCAACCCATATTCAAACACATGGTCAAAGTCATACACAGCCATCGCTGATATCTGTATGTATCTTGAGAAACTCAAGCAGACAGACCTTACAGACTGGCAGTACAACTCAAGCTATGATGTTTGGATGCAGCAGATGGAACTTTTCCCTTATGAGCTTCGTTTCCTTAGAGCTTACTTCTATTTCGAGCTTGTAAAGACATACGGAGACGTTCCACTAGTTACGACAACTTTGACAAATGCACAGGCTAACACTATCAAGCGTACTCCTGCTGATGAAATCTTCAAGTTTATCGTAGAGGAGCTTGATGCAGTTATCCCTTACCTCCCTGTTTCTTACATGACAGAGCCAGGTTCAGAGATTGGACGCGCAACTAAGATTGCTGCTATGGCACTCAAGGCTCGTGCACTCCTTTACGCTGCATCTCCTCTTTTCAACAAGTCAGGAGACAATGCTAAGTGGGTAGCTGCTGTAGAGGCATCAAAGGCAATCCTTGACAATGCTGACACATGGGGCCTTAAGCTCAGTGCATATGCTTCTCTTTGGGGACACGATGCATTCTTCAACCCAGAGCTTATCTTCGGTATCGGTCGTGGTGAGTCTAACACATTCGAGATGGCTAACTACCCTGTTGGTGTAGAGAACGGTTCATCTGGAAACTGTCCTTCACAGAGCCTTGTTGACCAGTATGAGTTCAAGAAGACAGGTGAGACATTCGGACAGCGTTATCCTGGCAACATCGACCTTACTGACGGTGATCCTTATGAGGACCTTGATCCACGTTTCGGCCTTACAGTTGTCAAGAACGGTGACATGTGGCCTTCTAACGGTGCTCAGAAGAAGCCTATCGAGATCTTCCATGGTGGATTCAACTCATCACCTAAGTACGGTGCTACTCCTACAGGTTACTACCTTAAGAAGTATGTAGACGGTGCTTGCGTAACAACAGCTGATAACCAGACAAAGCGTCGTCACACATGGATCGTATTCCGTCTCGCTGAGGTTTACCTCAACTATGCAGAGGCAGTATTCTATGCAACTGGCAGCGCTAATGACAATACATATGGTATGACAGCTAACGATGCTATCAACGTTCTTAGAGCTCGTCCAGACATTGACATGCCTAGGTTCAAAGAGGATAAAGAAGAGTGGGTTGAGCGTTACGAGCGTGAGCGTCTCGTAGAGCTTGCATTTGAGAACCATCGTTTCTGGGATGTACGTCGTTGGATGAAGGGTGACAAGTACTTCAAGACAGTTCAGGTCGCTTCAATTGACGGATCTCTTTACCTTACTAGATCTACTGTTAATCGTGTATGGAATGACAAGTTCAATTTCTATCCGATTCCACAGTCTGAGATTAAGAAGAACCCTAATCTCGAGCAGAACAACGGTTGGGAGTAGTCTAACTTAAAAGGATTTCGAATATGAAAAAGATATTTAAATTATTAGGAATTTGCCTATCGGTTGTCCTCATGGGTGCAGCTTCAGTTGCTTGTGCTCCTGAAGACCTTAAAGAGTCGGCAGATTTGGGTCTCACCGTGAAGGTATTCTTCCCAACAAAGGTGGTTGCCGGTCAGCCTATGACTATCAACGGTTCAGGCTTCACTGCCGCTACTGAGATCGTATTCCCAGGCAATGTCTCTGTAACATCGTTCGAGAGAGTCAGCAATGACATGATCAGAGTGATCGCTCCTGCTGGCATTTCTGCAGACGGAGGTAAGATTATCGTAAAGACAAATGACGCAGAGGCAGAGTCAATTGAAGAGCTTACAATTGGTAAGACCGTTGTAACTGGTTATTCTAAGGAGCCAGGCGAGAAGATCACTGGTGGTGAGCAGCTTACTATCTACGGTGTTGACCTCGAGTTCATCACAGCTGTTGAGCTGCTTGACTCTGAAGGTGAGCCTCTCTTCATCAATCATGAGAACTTCTACCGCAAGGGTTCTAGCTCTGTTGTAATTTACATCCCTAAGCTCGATATCTACGAGGGCTCTATTATCGGTAAGATCCATACATATGATGGACAGGTAATCGATATGGCAGAGTTCGAGTTCGAGCCAGGCGCAGCAGGTGGACACTGGGAGACTAACAGAATCTATATCTGGCAGAATGACGGTACTGTTGGTCCTGCATCATGGGCATCTGGTTCTCCATTCCGTTACGCTCTCGAAGGCCATGACGGCAACAACGAGTGCTGCGGTGAGATTCCAGCAGACCTCTGGGAGAGAATGAAGACTGAGACATTCCACGCAACATTCACAGGTAGCGGTGCACAGATCCGTATCGTCACAGGCTGGTGGTCAGACCAGTACAAGGGCGGTGCTGATGCAGATGGCGACTATAGAACAGGTAGTGAGTGCGTTACTGACAATGGTGACAATACTTACACTATCGAGATCAACCTCGCTGGTTCAGACCTTGCTGCTGCAATGGATGAGAAGCACTTCCTCTTCGCAGGTGATGGCTTCACAATCGAAGACATGTACTTCGAGGAAGAGGTATGGGTTGACGAAGGTGGCATTATCGAAGTTGAGGTTCCTATCTGGGAGAATGATGGTACTGTAGGTCCTGCATCATGGGCATCAGGCTCTCCATTCCGCTACGCTCTCGAAGGCCATGACGGCAGCAACGAGTGCTGCGGTGAGATTCCAGCAGACCTCTGGGAGAGAATGAAGACAGAGACATTCTACATGAACTTCTCAGGCGACGGTGCTCAGATCCGTATCGTTACAGGCTGGTGGTCAGACCAGTACAAGGGCGGTGCTGATGCAGATGGCGACTATAGAACAAGTAGTGAGTGCGTAACCGCTAACGAGGACGGTACTTATACTATCGAGATTAACCTCGCTGGTTCAGACCTTGCTGCTGCAATGGACGAGAAGCACTTCCTCTTCGCAGGAAATGACTTCACAGTCAACAAGATGTACTTCATCGAGCAGGTAGTTTCTGACGGAAAGCCACAGCCTAAGCCTCTTTGGGACAATGATGGTACTGTTGGTCCTGCATCATGGGCATCAGGTTCACCATTCCGTTTCGCTCTCGAAGGCCATGACGGCAGCAACGAGTGCTGCGGTGAAATCAGTCCAGAAGGATGGGAGATCATGAAGACAAAGACCTTCTATGCTACATTCTCAGGCGACGGTGCACAGATCCGTATCGTTACAGGCTGGTGGTCAGACCAGTACAAGGTAGGTGCTGATGAAGATGGCGACTATAGAACAAGTAGTGAGTGCGTTACTGACAACGGTGACGGTACTTACACTATCGAGATCAACCTCGCTGGTTCAGACCTTGCCGCTGCAATGGATGAGAAGCACTTCCTCTTCGCAGGAAATGACTTCACAATCCTGAGTATGTTCTATTATTAGTAATTAGAATACTCATTATATGAGAAAGAGGGCCACTTCTTCAGAGTGACCCTCTTTTTTAAAAACGAATATTGTATATTTACTCCATGTTAAGGAAATTTTTATCAGTACTATCACTTTGCGCATTGCTTGCAGTTGCACTCTCATGCGGGGAAAAGGACCCAATCGATGATGGAACTGGCGACAGCGGTGAGAAGCAGGAACAGCAGAAGGAAGAGGAAGGAAACAAACTTCCAACAACCTTCCAGACTGCGACAGAGACAGTGTCCAATATGGGTGCCGGCTGGAACCTTGGTAATACTTTGGAGTCCAATTCCGGAGATGTGAACAACATGTGGATCGAAGGATGGGCAACAGGTAAGCTTACGCCTGCTGACTACGAGAAGGCATGGGGACAGGTGCCTGCTACAAGAGCTCTTATCCATATGATGAAGGAGGCCGGGTTCCGCTCTATCAGAGTCCCAGTTACATGGTATCCTCATATGGGCAGCATGACAATTGTCAAAAAGGAGATTGACGGCCAGACCAAACCTACCTGGGACATGTCAACATGGGAAGGCGATAAGGTTGATCCTGTATGGATGGCAAGAGTCAAGGAGGTCGTTGACTATGTCCTTGCTGAGGATATGTACTGTATCCTCAATGTCCATCATGACACAGGTACAGCGACTACTCACTGGGTGGTTGCGGATGAGAATAGCTACAAGCAGAACAGCGCAAGGTTCAAGAGCCTCTGGAGGCAGATTGCAGAGACATTCAAGGACTACGACGGACGTCTTCTCTTTGAAGGTTATAACGAGATGACAGATATGGCTAATTCATGGTGCTTCGCATCCTTTGGTACAGGAGGTTATGACGCAGCTATGGCAGCATCTGCATACTCTGCAGTTAACTCCTATGCTCAGGACTTCGTTGACGTAGTTAGGGCAACAGGAGGAAACAACGCCGACAGAAACCTTGTTGTAAATACATACGCAGCCTGCAGTGGTGAAGGAAACTGGAACCCTCATCTTCAGGATCCGCTCAAGGAAATGAAACTGCCGAAGGATTCTGCAAAAGACCATATTGCCTTCCAGGTTCACTATTATCCGACCTTTACAACCCTCAATGCAGGAAAAAGCAGTGTTGATGGTCTCATTTCTGGACTAAAGACACATCTTGTCAGCAAGGGAGCACCTGTAATTATTGGAGAGTGGGCTAACGGAGAAAGCGGTGAGACAATCAGCTATGACAAGAAGCGCACAGATTATCTGGCTTTCGCTGAGTATTTCGTGTCAAGAGCCAAGGCAAACGGTATGGCAACCTTCTACTGGATGGGTATATCTGACGGACAGGATAGAGCAGTTCCTAAGTTTACTCAGCCGGATCTAAAGGATGCGATCATAAAAGGTGCAGCAAAATAATCTAAGCAATAATCCCAAGCCATTATGACAATGACTTGGGATATTTTTATATGATTAAGCCGAGAAAACCAAGAAGTATCTTTAGTTCGTGGGTAGTTCACGTTACATTTTTCAGTTTATGATATTCTCTCGGTGATAGTCACATGGACAGAGTCTCCAAATGATTTCCCGATTTGTCTGCGGATGCTTTTAGTGATACCGATGATGTGGCAAGGTGTGCCCATCTTCACGACCTGTCCTTGATACTTGACCCCGTCAAAAGTCGCATTGACAAGCAGTCTTCCTTTCCCGAAGAGTGCCTTTATGTCAAAAGGGACTTCGACATATCCTGCATCAAGGTCTCCGTTCTGGATGATCTTTGCATCGAATTCTAGGGTCATAAGGCAGGAGTTGGATTATTTGCCCTTGCAGATTAAATACTTGCTAGAGTATACTAAAGCTGCTACGAACATTCCGTTGATGGAAGCGATTCCCCAAGGCAGGAAGTTCGCAACCAATGCACCAAGGATAACACCTGCAACGGCAAACCAGTTGACGATGAAGGCCTCTTTCTTTTCTGACAGGATATTCTTCCTGTCAAGGAAGTATCCAACAATTAGGATGATACCAACAGGAGGTAGCGTTGTGTTGAGGATATTGAGCCAATCGCAGAAGTTCCAGTAAAGCCATACAGCTGCAACTGTTCCGATAAGACCGGAAACAAGTACCATTGACTTCTTTGAGAATCCTGTGATATTCGATAGACCAAGACCTGTTGTGTAGATGGCATTGTCGTTCGTTGTCCAGATGTTAAGACCCAGAACAATGACTGCAAAGTAGAAGAGGTTAAGGTTCAGCATCACCTCGAAGATGTCATTTCCACCAGCGTAGATAGAAGAAATGGCTCCAAAGAGAAGCATCAGGGAATTTCCGAGGAAGAATGATACTACGGTGATAATTGCCGCGATCTTTCCGCTCTTTGCGAATCTTGTGAAGTTAGGTGTTGCTGTACCTCCGGAAACGAAGCTACCCACAACTAGACCTGCTCCTGCAATTATTGAAAGATCTTTTGTCCCCTTTGAGAACTGCTCAACTAGGGTTGTGTCACCGCTTTGGATTGCCATGACAATGGCAACGGTACCTAGGATGGCTACTAGTGGAACAGCTATATAGCTGATGATAGTAAGGCTCTTTATTCCAAAAAATGCACTGGCTGTCATCAGGATGCCGGCAACTGCTACCATAGCATATCCCTGCCATGGCATCGAATCAGGTGTCACATCAAGTCCTAGAAGTTCTTTGGCGACAGGGATGGCGAACATCGCAAGGCCGACTCCGAACCATCCCATCTGGGTAAGAGAGATCATTGTACTTGGAAGCCAGCTTCCCTTGTCTCCGAACACGCGTTTTGCTAGTAGGTCAAGAGTAAGGCCACTCTCTGCACCAATGAATCCAAGAGATCCGGTGTAGGCTCCCAGAATGATACCTCCTAGTATCAAAGCCATGATAAATCCGCTGAAGTCCAGTCCGTCAGCGAGTTTCTGACCAGCCCACATGCTTGCTGAGAAGAATGTGAATCCCATCATAATCATAAACAGAGTCAAATTGCTGCGTCGGTTCTCCGAAGGGACTCTTGATTTTTCGAAGTCGTGGTTTTCGCTACTCATATTGTCTAGTCGTTAAGGAATTTGGCAAAATCATTCTTTAGCTGTGAAAGTCTAGTTAGGCAGATATCTTTAAGAGACTTAGCCCTTAGTTTCTCGATATAGTCTCTTTCGTTTTGGAATAGAGCGGACAGGTCCTCATCTGCAGAAAGATGGGTCTTCTCCAGCCATGACTCATAATCACAAGGCTTGTAACCGATCTTCTCCTGAAGGAAAGCTTCATAGTCGGAAGAATCGCTGACCTTGAGAAGGTCCTCCCAATAGGCGATGACTTCCTTTGCATGCTCTCCGATTTCGTAACGTCTTGCGCCTCCGTCGTAAATGATGCATTTCTCCAAAAGGGCAGGGGCGTAGTCATAGTCAAGTACGTACTGACGGAATTCAGGAGAGATGGCACCGCCACCCCATCCGAAGTCGATATCAGGGACATTTATGCCTGTAACTCCGTTATCAGAATAGACGGAGAAGATGCCTTCGTAGAATACACACTCAAAACCTTCAAAAGTTGGCCAGAGAGCTTTGATCTTTTCAGTCATATCTTCCATAATGTCGATGGCTTTGGTGCCTCCGACAGTAAAGAAGATGATTTTTCGAATAGAGTGACCTTTCTGTTTGAACCTCTCCGCTACATGCTGGAAGCAGAGCTTGAGGGTTGCTCCACTTGCGACGATATCTCCAATAACAAGACAACAGTTGTCCTCTGTGTGGAGCTTCTCGTACTTGACATCAAGTCCTGTGATTTCATTGTTTACGATTACTCTTTCGCAGCTCATGAAACTCATATCGGAGACGGTTATGCCGCACTTGTGGCAAGCCTCTTCTACAGGGTAGTTGAGACCTCCTCTGAGGATTGTCAGGATATTGACATTGCCTAGACCTCTGCTGTCCTCGCTTTTCAGAATTTCAAGAGCCTTAATGGTTGGAGTCAGCATGGCCTCATATGAATCGAAGCCGGCTACTTCAGGAGATGCCATGAGACGGCAGGTCCCAGGATCAGATACGATGTAATAGTGATTGAATAATGTTGGGCAGACCAGTCTATAGAAACCAGCTTGCTTGCGTGTTAAGTATGTGTTAGATTTCATTCCCGGAAAGATTTCTCGGGAAACAAATTTAACAAAAAAGGATGAAAGATAATTGGCCTTCTGAATCCTAAAGTCAACTATTTTAGCGTTTTGTGATCATGCTACCACAAAGGACATTGATCTTAAGCGGAAGAAGCTCAACCGTGGTAGGGATGTGTCCCACAATATCTCCGTCTATCTCCATGATCTCGTCGGAGTCCACATCCAGAGGCACAACCTTATAGCTGGTTCCTTTGCAGTAAATGATTTTGTCACTCTTATTGATGGTTCCGTTAAGCAGTCTTGGAACTAGAGGTATGGCATTGACTAGAGGGATGCTTGGGACAAGCATGGCATCAAGCTGTCCGTCTGTGGGATCTGCAAGGCATGTTTCCTGAAGACCGCCACCACAGTACTTACCGTTACCGAATCCTATATTGAATAGAGGACCCGAATAAACAAGTCTATCATCACAATAGACAGCGGCCTTGAATGATCCTTTTCGGAATATTGTAGGGATAAGCGCTCTAAGGTATATGAAATGGCGTCTTTTACCGTTCTCCTTAATCTTATTCACTATCTCGCAGACCTTGGCATCAAATCCGATGCCTCCAATGTTCGCCATGTATGAAACGGTGCCATCAGATGTCTTTACCCTTACAACATCCTCTTTGGTAAAAGACTCCGCTTTTACCAGATCCAGCATCTTCATGACATTGTTAGGAACACCAAAGGCTTTAATCCAGTCGTTTCCCGAACCGATAGGGGCTACTGACAGGTAGAATTCTTCGGGATTTACATGGTTTCTCTCGCACCATGAAAGCACTCCTTCGAACACTTCGTGAATGGATCCGTCTCCACCTACTGCCATAATCTTTCTGTAGCCGTTGTCAGCAGCTTTGGCGGCAAGTTCAACTGCGTGCCTTTTATGTTCGGAGAATACCGTCGTGAAAGGAATCCCAAGGCTGCAGAGTTTCTTCTCTGCTGGTATCCATTGACGCATAGTCTTCCCGGAGCCGGCTTTAGGGTTGATGATTATGTACCATTCGGAGCGCATAGAGCAAAAATAAAAACAAAGGACTACAAATCAAAGGAGTCATCGCATGCTATGAAGACAATCAATAATTAAATTTTTTGTATTGTGTTATTAAAATTATTTATTAATTTTGAGTCCGTAGTGTATCAATCATTTAATTATCACTGCACCAGAGATTTTTTGTAAACGAATTAAAAAATCAATATATGGAGGCATTGATTAAAAGTAGAGACTCTGTCAACAAGTGGATGGAGCGTTATGGCGTCAGGTTTGGTGTCTATAAGAACGGCGTCTTCAATGAACAACTTTTCCCGTTCGATTCAATTCCTAGAATCATCTCAAAGAAAGACTGGGACTATCTTGAGAAAGGCCTTATCCAGAGAGTGAATGCTCTCAATGCATTTCTATGGGATATCTACCATGAGAAGAACATCATAAAGGATGGTGTCGTTCCAGAGGAGTTTGTCTATGCATCTAAGGGTTATATGCCGGAGTGTGAAGGCCTGGACCCAACTCTGAAAGTCTATTCCCACATCAGCGGAATTGATCTGGTTGAAGGAAAGGATGGCAATTGGTTCATTCTGGAGGATAATCTCCGCATCCCATCAGGAGCATCATACCCTATGATTGCCAGAAATGTAACAAGAAAGGTTTCACCGGAGACATTTGTGGAGAATAATGTAGCTGACAACAGAGATTACGCTGAACTGCTGAAGGAGATGTTCGATACTATGAACGGAGGCCATGGTATCTCAGTTATTCTGACTCCAGGACGATACAACTCAGCATTCTTCGAGCACTCATACTTCGCAGAAAAGACAGGAGCCACCCTGGCATTCCCAGGAGATCTCTTCGTTGAGGATGACATGGTCTGGTATGGCGGACTCTATGGCGAGAAGATAAGAGTCGGAGCCATCTACAGACGAATCAGTGACGAGTATCTTGATCCTATGGCATTCGAACCATCGTCACTTCTGGGAGTCCCTAACCTCATGCAGGCTTATAAGAAGGGAAATGTCGCAGTTATCAATGGCCTTGGTAATGGTGTAGCCGATGATAAGGGCATATATTACTTCGTTCCGAAGATGGTTAAATACTACCTTGGGGAGGAACCTATCCTTCACAATGCTCCTACATATCTTCCATACTATAAGGAAGACTACGAGTATATCCTTGCCAATATCTCAAAGCTTGTCATAAAGGATGTAAGTGAAGCCGGTGGCTATGGTGTTGTCTTCGGAAGAGACCTTACCGAGGAGAAACTTGCAGAACTTAAGAACCTTATTGTCGAGCAGCCTCGAAGATGGATCGCTCAGGAGGTGATTGATTTCAAGGATCTCGAAATCATCGACGAGGGACAGAAGGTCTGGAGAAAGGCAGACCTTAGAGCGTTCGTCATTTCTTCGGGAAAGACAACCAAGGTATGGAAGAGCGGTCTTACCCGCTTCTCCAGAAATCCGGCATCCTTTGTCGTGAACTCTTCACAGGGCGGCGGATTCAAGGACACATGGGTTATGAATGAATAAACAGTAGTAGTGCTATGCCACAGAAAATTACAGTAATGTCACCAGTAAAGGCAAACCGCCTGTTCTGGCTCGGTAGATACACAGAGAGAGTATATCTATGCCTTCATCTTCTCCGTAGAAGTCATGACCTTATGATTGACGGAGAACCTCAGGACTATGGTAAGTACTACGAGAACCTCGGAGCATTCACTTCGTATCCGGACGAGGAGTCTGCAAAGATGGGATTCATGTACGATATAGATAATCCTAACTCTATCCTTTCTGCAGTGGAAGCGGCCAATGACAATGCCATTGTCCTTAGAGAGGAGATCACAACAGAGACTCTTTCATATGTCCAGATGTCACTGGAACATATCAGAAGAGAGGCGAAGATCAATGACTCAAACATCACAGACCTTCAGTGTATTACTGACTGGATGCTTGCATTCTGGGGATCTGTTGAGGAAAGAGTATGGGATGAGAAGATCAGATTCTTCCTCAAGATGGGTCAGCTCATTGAGCACATTGACATGAATGTGAGATTTGAGTACAAGTTCTACAGGATCCGTGAGGCCATGAATACCCTTCTTAAAGTATCTATGGTTGACCCCAGACCTATCAATAAGGAAGTTCTGGAAGAGCTTGACGGTCTTCTGAAGGAGGAACTTTATGACATATCTTCACCTAGCTATAAGTACAAGATCCTAGGTCTTCTAGGACAGCTGATGACAGTCTAGTTAAGTATCTGATGAGGCAGTATCTATACAGTTATCAATCAATAACGAGGTTCCAGAGTCGTGTGGCGTCACACAGCTGGATCCTTCGTTGTGAACCATGCTCTGATACTCGCCAGAAAGTGATAAAGTCGGATGTGACAATTTTCCCGGTCACATCTGTGTCAGAAAATAAAGATTTCTTCGGCTCTTCGGTCTTCTATGGAAGGATACCGTCATATCACGACAAGTTCGGATATATAAGTACCGGCATTGTCCAGATAGAAGATTCGCTTGAGGCTGACAGCAATCCTTCTGTCATCTATAGGATGCCATCAAGGATGACTGAACTTCCAGATAAGACTGCTAAGGAACTGGAGAATATGCTGCAGTCGGAATCTCCCTTGCAAGCTGCCAAGGAAGTATGTGACTATGTTCATGGCAAGATGGAGTATGTCCCAGGATCCACAGGAGTTATGACAACAGCATCTGAGGCTTTGTCGCAAGGGAAGGGAGTGTGTCAGGACTTTGCTCATATAATGATCGGTATATGCCGAAAGATGGGTATTCTCTGCCGGTATGTATGCGGTCTTGTCTGCGGAGAAGGTGAGACTCATGCCTGGGTTGAAGTCTGGCATGAAGGTTTGTGGTATCCGTTTGATCCTACAGCAGGGTCATTTGATGCAGAGGCAGGCGGATATATTAAGATTGCTCATGGAAGGGATGCCTATGACTGTCCGGTAAACAGGGGAGTGTTTACAGGAGCATCATCCGAGCAGACAGAAACAAAAGTAGTAGTAGAAAAAATATGAACAAGGTAAGTGAAGTCTTTTCGACTTCTCTTCCAATTGATGAGAACTTCTCGATAAAGAAGCATACCATCAAAAACGGAACAGGAAGCAAAAGAATATGTATAGTGACTGGAACTCATGGCGATGAACTTGAGGGCCAGTTTATCTGTTTTCAGCTTCAGAAGGAGATTCTGGAGCAGTTGGAGTATCTGGATGGAACCATTGAGGTGTATCCGGCTCTCAATCCGATGGGTATAGATTCGTTGTCAAGAGGTATTCCGAACTTTGATCTGGACATGAACCGAATCTTCCCTGGAAACAAGGAAGGTTCTATGGCTGAGCAGGCTGCTTATGCAATAGTTCAGGATCTCGCCGGTGCGGATATGGTTGTGGATATCCACTCAAGCAACATTTTCCTAAGAGAGGTGCCTCAGGTCAGAATCAATGTCAATACTGCTGACTGTCTTGTTCCTTATGCAAAGAAGCTAAACGTTGAATTCATCTGGATTCATGGAGCTGCGACTGTGCTTGAGACAACTCTTGCTCATTCACTGAATTCAATAGGTACTCCGACTCTTGTTGTAGAGCTTGGCGTCGGTATGAGAATTAACCACTACTACGGAAAGCAGATGGTAAAGGGCCTTAAGAGCCTTATGAAGGAACTTGGTATCTGGAAGGGGCCTGTCGACACATCGGATTTTGTGAAACCGATAGTCTCTGAGGGAGACTGTGTTGCATTTGTCAATGCTCCTGCCAGTGGTATCTTCTCAACTGAGACCCACAATAACAGGATAGTGGAGAAAGGGGATTCCCTTGGACAGATCATTTCTCCGCTTACAGGAGAGGTGATTGCCGATATCCCTGCTCCTGAAAGAGGTTATCTGTTCACAATCAGAGCCTATCCGGTTTGTTACGAAGGCTCTCTTCTTGCCAGAATTCATAAACTTGACTAGCTATGGAGAAAAGACTTTTATTCAGTATGGATTCCCCATACCGTGACACATTCAGAGTTTGGGGCTATAAGTTCGGTGGTCCGAAAAATACACTGGCTATTGTTGGCGCCCTTCGAGGAGATGAAGTTCATCAGCAGTACATCTGCTCTCAGGTTGTTGGAACACTTATGCAATTGGAGAAGGAAGGAAAGATATCTAAGGAACTTGGAGTTCTGGTGATTCCTTCGTCAAACCCTTTCTCCATGAATATCGGAAAGAGATTCTGGGCAATGGACGACGCTGATATCAACAGAATGTTCCCAGGATACGACCTTGGCGAGACAACCCAGAGAATCGCATCCGGACTATTTGAACAGATAAAGGATTTCGAGTACGGAATTCAGCTGGCAAGCTATTACCTTCCTGGAGAGTTCATGCCGCATCTCAAGATGGTGAAGACTGGATACGAAGACATCGAGGGAGCAAAGCTGTTCGGTCTTCCATATGTCTGCCTCAAAGAGACAACACCGTTTGATACGACAACTCTTAATTACAACTGGCAGATATGGAACTCCAGAGCATACATGATCTATGGAGGAAAGAACTCTGAAATCAGTTCTGCCAGAACTGCTGAGATGATTCAGACTCTGTTCAAGTTCCTCTCAGAGATCGGAATCATCAGCTCTGAATCAATAGCAAATATTCCTTCATA
>JAKSJT010000419.1 GCA_024402125.1 Bacteroidales bacterium | reverse complement strand
AGTCCTTCAAGGAACGCTGGTATCTTCTAGCATCGACTGATGAGAATCCGGAGCCCCATATCTATGCTCTTGACTGGTTCCTAGTATTGCAACAGAGTGTCATAGAATGGACTATTCCTGAAGATTTCAATGCCGAAGAATACTTCGCACCATACTTGGGATATCCGCTCGGCAGCGAGAAGTACGACTCCCCTGTCACTGTCAAGGTGAAGGTTAATGCTCACCAGAGGGACTATTTCCGCACTCTCCCGCTCCACTCATCGCAGGAGGAAATTGAGCTTCATGATGACTACTCAATCTTTACCTATAGAGTCATCCCGAACTTCTACCTGAAGAAGGAACTAATCAGCTACATGGACGCGGTGGAAGTGCTAGAGCCGGAGAAACTCAAAGTTGAAATAGAGGAAGCATTACAAAGAACAATACATAAGTACAGATAATGTCTAGCATCCAGGAACAATTTGATTTAGCCCTTAAGGTCTCACAGAATGGGGATATTAATTCCTGCTACACGTCAGAGAAAGTAACTGCAGGAAAGTACTACGCATATTATACCAAAAGCGAATGGCTTGAATTCCGAGATAATGTAATGTCGGAAACAGATAGAAAGGCATACGAAGATGGAGGCGGGAAAGAACTAGAAGAAAAATACTCTTCACAGTGGAAAATATGGATGCCACCAAAAATGGCGTCATACGCGTCATCAAGCAGGTTTATCTATACTCTTCTCAGGAATAAGGGAATAATATTTGAGCAGAAACTGAGAACTCCTATTCCGCGTTCGGTCTCGAATATGGACGGGTACTCAATGAATAAAGAGCTATTCATCGAGGCAAAATGCCATGAGATTTATTCTTCACCCAATCCAAAATACAAACTCGCATACCGCGATTTTTATAACGGACTTAAGCAATGTAGCACATTTGACTATATTCCTGCGTCAGAAAATAATGATTCCACCATTAAGTTTTTCATCAATGGAAATCCTGTAGAACAGTTTGATATTAAACAAACCATTTCCCATTTACTCGGTATAGCTAATTCTTATAAAATTGGCATAACATACCTGGACCCACAAACTGGGAAACAAGGAAAGCACATACCTCAAAATGCGCCAACCTTCATCTATCTTCTTTATAATCCCAAAGATTTGAGACCATATCTCAGTGAAGCAACATGGTCTGAAATTGAAACACGTTATCGCGCAGAAAAGCAGTTCATTGTAGACAATAAAGTATTCTTCAGGAAACTATTTAGATATTCCCTTGCCTACGTTGGTGTTGAGAGTGACAAGGCAGAATCAATAGCTTCACTTTTTAAAGTAAGTGTTGAAGACCAATTTAGTATTTTAAGATTTTTATAACACGCGAATGCCATATACCAAATACATCCAGAACGAACAGCACGGCAAGGAAGTCCTCGCCAAGGTGAAATCCGTAAGGGAATCCTTATGGATAGGCACTGCTGACATCAAGGACCTGTACCTTGGTGATGAGCCATTCCTGGAAGTGATTGCAGGACTCATCAAGAAGGGAGTCCATGTCCGTCTCATCCACGCAAAAGAGCCGGGTCCGAACTTCCGAGAGGAGTTCGATAAACATCCAGTTCTTTTCAATCAACTTGAGCGAGTCCTCTGCCCAAGGGTGCATTTCAAGATGATGATCTTCGACTTCGAGGAAGCCTACATCGGTTCCGCTAACCTCACAGGCGCCGGCATCGGCATGAAGGGTTCCAACAAACGCAACTTCGAAACTGGCATACTCACAAACGAGCCCTCCATCCTGGACGCCGCTTGCGAGCAGTTCGACAAGGTATGGATGGGATCACACTGCAAAACCTGCCTCCGCAGGGATGTCTGCGGGGCACCAATCATATAGTCAATGAAACAACAAAAACTCAGTGCTGTAAAGCACAACATCGAAGATGTAAACGAGAAAGCTCTACAGAGAGCAATTCTTTTTCAAGGCACTTCAACCGTTGTTGAATTTGGAAAAATCCAATGGCTAGATATCGAATTACCTGTCAATGGAAGCAGGACAGCCCCAAGAGGTGAATGCGTCGACCTTATTGGAAAATGCGAAGAAGGATACGTTCTCTGTGAGCTGAAGTTTCTGAAGTACAACTCCAAGAGTAACAGCCCTGAATACGCATGTGATGAACTTCAGAGATACTGCAAGCAGATATCAGATAACTGGAAGGAGCTTGAGGGACTTAACCTACATCACTCTGATTGTGGTGATTTCTCATGGGAAGACATCGCAAAGGACATCAAGTATGGAACGATAGTAAAGGTTATTGCCGGCAATAAAGATTACTGGAAATACTGGCTATTTGAGAGAAGAAAGGGTCACTGTTCTGACATTACAACAATGATTGACAAGGGATTTGTACTGTGTGCAATCGACGTAGAGCAGGATGCTTTCGTCCTCAAGAAAGGTGACAACAAGAAATACCTACCTGATATCGAATTAGGTCCATGGAGTATTCTGTAAAATAGGGGAAGCCTTCAACTAGCAATCGTAGTCGAAGGCTTTTTCTATGTCAGGACGGTAGGGTTTGGTGTGCATTCCGG
>JAKSJT010000418.1 GCA_024402125.1 Bacteroidales bacterium | reverse complement strand
GTTGTTCTCGATTGAGATGCCAGCCATACCTCTGATGATGTCAGATGTTCCTTCGAACATAGGAGCTGCAACAGTTCCTGGGTTCTCAGCATATGCGTTCATGAGGCTGAGGTTTGCACCTATCTTCCAAGCGTCACTTAGCTGATATCCAGCTTTGACCATTCCGCTTAAAGAGTTGAATGCAGAGTTCTCTCTATGGCCGTTTGTCCTGTCGTAGTTAAAGTTTGCAGTAGCTGTGAATCTGCCCTTCTTGAAATTGTCAGAGAGGTTGCCTCTGAATGTACCATATGATCCTCCCATGAGCTTC
Organism: Bacteroidales bacterium; assembly: GCA_024402125.1. Classification (GTDB taxonomy): domain Bacteria; phylum Bacteroidota; class Bacteroidia; order Bacteroidales; family UBA932; genus Cryptobacteroides. The sequence continues at coordinate 2,299 of JAKSJT010000418.1, read as the reverse complement.
AAGTCCAAAGAATTGCCGTCCTTAGTTGGTTTTCTTGTGATGATATTGATAGCTCCACCCATTGCATTTGATCCGTAGAGGACAGATGAAGCTCCTCTAGATACCTCTACTCTCTGGGCATTTGATGCCATATACTCATCTGCTACAGGGTGACCGTAGATTGACTCAAACTGAGGGTGACCGTCAATAAGAATGATGACTCTACCGTTTCCTGCTCCGAATCCACGAAGTGAAATGGAGCCTGCTGCACCGTTAGATACACCATAACCTGTTACACCTCTACTGGTGATATAAAGACCTGGGACCTGTTCCATAAGTACTGGCATAACTGCATTTTCATCGCTGGATTCGATAAGTTGTCTTCCGACAACAGAAACAGGTGCAGGAAGAGCATCTCTTAGTACACTTTTTCTGGTTCCTGTTACAACCGATGATGATAGGGTATCGGCCATATCCTGCGCAAAAACTCCTGTTGAAAGGGATGCGAACATCACAGATGTTGCTATAAGTTTAATTAAGTTCATCTTCTAAATTCTAAATATTTCTAACTAAAGGACAAAGGTAATTTCAAAGATTTATTGTCATTTTGCTGTGCGTGTCATTTGATTTTGCTGAGAATGTCATTATTTTTGCTGAGAGTTTCAACGGTATGAAAGATTCGAGAGTAATAGAGTATAACGGCATATCATTTTCGTGTATACATAATGCCAGTATAAGAGAGACATTTTCTTTGTCTGATCATGCACTTGTGTTTCTGTCAAGCGGAAGTTTGGAGATATCAAAGCAGGACAGGACATTAACCATGTCTCCAGGGGAGAGCATCTTTATCAGAAAGGACTGTGCTGTGACTTTGACAAAGTCAATGGGTGCTGACGGGAGCCCTTTCAAGTCTGTTATGATTATTTTTGAGAGGAAGTTCCTTTTGCAGTACTTCCGGAAGATACGCTCAGAGCAGGTGAGTGCAGAGAGATCCTCTTCTTCAGTGCTGATGATTCCGCCAAGGCCGGACACGGCAAGCCTCTTTACTTCTCTTATGCCGTTCTTCTGGTCAGAGGATAAGCCAACTGAGGAATGGGTTATCGGAAAGAAGACCGAAGGACTCGACTGCATCCTTAAAACAGATAAGAATGTATATGCTTCGCTATTTGATTTTTCCGGAAAGTGGAAGATAGACCTGGCTGATTTTATGGAGAAGAACTATACGCAGAATCTTTCGCTAGATGAATTTGCAAACTATACAGGAAGAAGCTTGTCAAGTTTCAATAGAGACTTTAGAAAGATTTATGGAGAACATCCTCAGAAGTGGATCATAAATAAGAGGTTGGAGGCGGCAAAGAAGCTGCTCTCCGAGAAACCATCCAGGGTGCAGGATATTATGAATGATGTTGGTTTTACAAACCTATCGCATTTCTCCAGGATCTATAAAGAGACATACGGACATTCTCCAAGTGAGGAATATAGTCTGAGTCATCTTTCTTTGGAATAAACTAAAATAAGCGTGTCACATCAGCTTGTGGCACGCTTAATCAAAATTTGTTAATCTTTTCTACTTGATTGGCTCCTCCGAGCGCAAAGTGTACTGCTGCACGAAACCGATTTTCCTCTGAGGTCCCTTATTTGCTTCCATCACTTCCTTGAAGTTGACCCTCTGTCTTTCCTCAGCTGCGTCAAGGATTGACTCACAGGCAGGGAAGAGTTTGTCAAACTCTTTGATAGAAGAGCAGAGCATTTCGGTGGCGAAGAAGATGTTCTCGCCTTCATCCTTCACACCAACCTTCGCAGAGAAGATTTGACTCATTGTTGCGTTTGCAGCAGCTGCGAATGCCTTACTGTTGGCAGGATTTGCAGGGTACTCACGGCAGAACTGAATCTGCCCACGACCGAATACTCGAAGAACGTGAATGATTTCACCGACCTTCCAACGGATCTCATTCCCTTCTATTTCAGGATTGAGGTTCATCTTTTTAAATCTAGCATAGATAGCTCCGATTCCAAAAGCATTCTTCATCTGAATTCTTTGAATCACTCCAGGAAGAAGGAGAACGGCAATTGCACTTCCCGAAAGAATCCATCTGAGGATAGATGTAGAGAATACCTGTGAGAGGACAATAAGAGAAGCACTGAGAACAAAAGCAATCATATCAATTACTCCGAAGCGGTGACCAAAGAGAGGAACGGATGGTGCGGATGGCATAGCTGCAGAAGCACTCTCCTTCTCTGGTTCATCTTCATTGCTTGTGTCAGAAGTTGACTCTTCGATTGGTGATTCACTAGGGTTAACAGATACTGTCTTGTTTAC
>JAKSJT010000417.1 GCA_024402125.1 Bacteroidales bacterium | reverse complement strand
TAAAGCGACTTCTCCGGCTAGAAGAGACCTAGTCTCGTATGAAATAGTAGAGACCTGCGATCAAATATATTTTCTAAGCTCCTTCTTATCCATCATATCCCTTAAAAGCCATTGGCGGGCTACGCAAAAATACTTATTTTTGTACATCATTCCAACCACTTATGGACATTGCAATTATCGGAGCCGGAGCAGCAGGTTGTTTCTGCGCAGTGAATCTTAAGCGAGCCCTTCCGGACTCGCATATCACCGTTTTTGAATCCGGCAAGCATCCTCTTGCAAAGGTCGCTCTAACTGGTGGAGGAAGATGCAATCTAACAAACTCCTTTGAGGCTATAACATCCCTTGACCAAGCCTATCCTAGGGGCACAAACCTTATGAAAAGAGCCCTCAAGCAGTTCAGCCAGAAGGATACTTGGAACTGGTTTGAAGGTGAAGGTGTGGACCTTGTTCTCCAGGAAGATAACTGCGTGTTCCCGGCTTCGCAGGATGCAATGCAGATAGTTAGGACCTTAACAGGTAGAATGCGTCAGACAGGAGTTAGGCTTCGCACCGAAGCCAAAGTCGAGTCCATCTCCTCAGATAAGGATCACAGATTCAGAATAGAGTACACTTCAGAGGGAAGACTAATCTGCGAGGAGTTTGACTACACCATTGTAACAACTGGAGGCAGCCCTAAAATGCGAGGCCTTTCGTTTCTTGAGCCTCTTGAGCTTGAGTACGTCGATCCTGTTCCTTCGCTGTTTACATTCAACATACCTGGCGACAGCATCACTACTCTTCAAGGAGCCGTAGTTGAGAATGTCACAACTGGAATCCCCGGAACCAAGTTTAGAGCAAATGGTCCTCTTCTTATCACAGACTGGGGAATGAGCGGCCCAGCTGTTCTTAAGTTATCCTCTTATGCTGCAAGGTTCTTGTCAGAGAACCAGTATGTCTGCGATATGACAGTCAACTGGTTCGGAGAATTAAACGACGCTGAAGTCAGGGAGTATCTTGAGAAAACAGCCTCACAGAACCCTCAGAAGATGCTTTCGTCAATACACCCAGAGTTCATAACAGGCAGACTTTGGTCACACCTTATACAAAGGAGCGGACTTAGAGAGGATATGAGATGGGCGGAAGTAGGAAAGAAAGGATTCAACAAACTGTCCAATACACTGGCCTGCGACACTTACCATATAAAAGGAAGAGGAAGATTCAAGGAAGAGTTTGTGACATGCGGAGGAGTATCTCTTAGCAACATCTCAATCAGCACCCTTGAAAGTAAAGTATACCCTGGCCTCTACTTCGCCGGTGAAGTTCTGGATGTCGATGCCATAACTGGAGGATTCAACCTACAGGCAGCATGGTCTATGGGATACATCATCGCAAAGAACATCAGCGAAAAGATTTTGTCAGCATAATCTTGCAGACAATTGTCATTATTGCTATATTTGACATAATATTATATGCCATTAACTCCTATTTAGGATGTTTAACATAATATATTATGGAATATAGCTATAACATTTTTGATAAGAATCCATCCCGTCTTGCCATGATTCTAGCAAACAACTGCCGTAAGCGCAGATTAGATAAAGGCATGAGCAGACGAAGCCTTTCCGAAGTCACAGGCATACCTGAGCCAACCTTGGAGAGATTCGAGACAAAAGGCAAAATATCTCTTGAGGCATTCCTTCGTCTCGTAGTAGAGTTTGACTGGTTCGATGAAATGAGTTCAATTTTAAGCAGTTCCAAATTCACAACAGGAGAAGAGCTTGAGACTATCAATAAAAACCAAGGAAGAGAGAAAGGGAGATGAAAGACATTCTAAAAACCACAGTATCTATAGGTGACAGAATCGTAGGAACTATCCAGATGACACCGCAAAGAAACAGATGTGTGTTCGAATACGACAAAAGCTGGATTGCTGACGGATTCTCCATTTCACCATTTGAGTTACCCCTTCAGACCGGACTTATCTATTCCAAGGAAGGAAGCTTCAATGGTGGATTTGCCACTTTTGAGGATAGCCTTCCAGATGGTTATGGCCTATATCTTCTGGACAGGATGCTTAGGCGAGAAGGCAGCTCATTAAAAGAACTATCCCCTCTTCAGAGGTTGTCCTTAGTAGGTCATTCAGGCATGGGTGCTCTTTGCTACAAGCCCGAAGTCAAAGCCGAAGCCTTTGATAAGATATCAGAGGAAGATTTCGATGACATTCAGCAAAAAGCGCTGGATGTCCTGTCCGAAAAAAGTGATGCTGATGCATCCCTACTATACTACAACAGCAACAACTCAGGAGGAGCCAGACCGAAGGCAGCATACAAGGATAAGGACGGGGACAGCTGGATTATTAAATTCAGACACACTTACGATCCTACTGACATAGGTAAGAGTGAGTATCTCTACATGAGTACTGCCAAAAAGTGTGGAATAAACATTCCGGACATCCAACTGATTAATGACAAATACTTTGCGATTAAAAGATTTGACATATCAGATGGCATAAGAGTGCATACTCTTACAGCATCGGCTCTTCTTCAATCCGACTTCAGGATCCAGGGGATTGACTACATCAACCTTCTTGCCCTGACCGGCCGCATTTTGGGCAATATAATACATCAGGGTGGT
>JAKSJT010000416.1 GCA_024402125.1 Bacteroidales bacterium | reverse complement strand
ACTGACGGCGAAAAGTCCCCAGACGCATTTCGCGAATTTTCCATCACGCTTGTAACCGAACAGACCGAAGAACCAGCCCAAAACCTGACAAATACCTCTCCACAATACTGTGAAGAACATCTTGCATGAAACCTTTTTCATATACCTTATTGATTTTATGGTTTGATAAATTATGCGTTATTTTCTCAGTAGCTTAGGAAATTCAAGCGCAGACCCTTTGTCGATATAGTGCTTGCAATAGTCATAATCCATGCTACAAATCTTTTTGTCTGTTGGATCTGGAGTCTTGCCATCGCGGATAGCTTGACGTGCTACAGTACGATTGTGCCTGTTCATGGTGGTTTTCTCCCATTTCCATGATTTACCCTCTTTGCAAATTGGGTTTTTCTTGAATGACCTGCTCATCTTGTATTCCTTTTAAGTTGTATGATTGTTCGTGGCTATTCTGATAGCTCTCTGACAACGTTCCGATATGAAGTCCTTATGACTCCAAGGATTCGGAGTGCTTTTGTAATGTTCATTTCCAGATCGTCCTCATCGGAATAGAAGAACTCACAGGAAGCCGTCACATTCTTGAAAGTTTGATCTACGAAGACTTTGACCATCTTGGTTTCACGAGTCACCTTGTTGCAAGCTGCCAGATGAATAGTCTCTTCACCTTCCTCCAATTCCGCAAACTGAGGATGAATGATTTGAATGAACTGGTCTTCGTCTTCCTCGTTTACGAAAAAGTAGAAGTGTTTCAACTGATAGCGAATCAGTATATCTCCGTCTTCGTCGAACAGAGGCTTATAGCCCATGCGCTCCAACACAGCTGTTATCTGTTCCTTCTTTGTCATAGTTCGTTGCTTATTCTTCGTTATTGTTTTCTTCTACAGCCTCGGTATCTACAACCTCCGAATCATCATTGTCCGAATCGTCGCCAGACTCCTTATTGGCTTCACATATTGCCTTGCGGAATTCCATAAGTGAGCCATGGAGATGTACAATCATTCGGGTCAAGATGCGTTCAAGGTCTTCATTCTCGTCATATACATCCCTTTCATAGAAGAGCCATAGGCTGTCACCGAGGGTATTTGCCTTGATATACTTCATATTACTGTTCAGCATATTCATGAGCTCGAAGAAGTTTTTGTCATCAGTGTCACCCTTTTCCAAAATAGCAGGGATGGCAATGTTGAGGAAACTTTCGTCATTGTCATTAGGCATCCAGATGAAGTTAGTTCCTTCATACTGGAAACCATAGCCGAAGTCATCAAGCTGTTCAAGGTCGAAACCGAGAGCCACAAGGGCATTCAAAATCTTTTCTTTCATCGTCGTATTGTATTTTTAGTTAATGGAATCCAATCTGAGGAATCTTTGTACCTGCATCCTTCGGTGAGAACTGACTGCGTATGCGTTCCAAATCTCTTAGTTCTTTAGGTGATACAGAAGGTGATCTCTTTGAGATAACATCCTCTATCTCATCCTGGGTTATGACCTTATAAGGATGGTTGTGTTCCTCAATATTTACATTGAACATCTTGCGTGATGCTGTCTTGACAATGTAACTGATGTCACTACAGTTATAGCCTTGGGTAAGGTCGGCGAGTCTTCCGTAGTCAATATCCTCTGATGATGGGAGCTTGGACAGAGACAATCTGAACAGACTTTCACGAGCTGCCCGGTCTGGCATATCAACATAGATCATCTCATCGATACGCCCTGTGCGGAGAACGGCTTTGTCAATTGAGTCTGGACGATTGGTCGCGGCAATGACATACACGCCTCTTTCAGAAGCATTGTTCAGCATACACAGAAACTCGTTGACCTCGCCATTCTGGTTATGAACGTCGCCATCTGTTCTCTTCGGAACCATGGCATCGAACTCGTCGAAGAACAATACCGTAGGGGAATTGCGCTCAGCCTTGCGGAAGATTTCGCCTATCTTTTCCTGCGTGCCATGAACCCACTTGGAAGCAATATCATCTGGTACGACCTTGATGAAGTTTGCTCCAATCTCATTGGCAATAGCCTCTGCAAAGTAAGTTTTCCCACATCCGGCAGGTCCATAGAAAAGGAGGCTGGGAGGTACAATACCGAAAGCTTCAGCGCACTCACGGTTTTTCAGGACATTGATGAATCCTTCAAGGACGAGCTTTTTCAATTCGTCCATACCAGCTACGTCCTTGAAACTATGAGCCTTCTTATTCATTGGCATAGTAGTTTCAGCTTTAGCGGAAGAAGTCTTTTTGGTTTCCTGATCTGACTTCTTAGATGTCTGGGCTCCGTTGATACGGTGGAGCCATTCCTTTTCTTTCTGTACGTCCATAATATACTCCTTTTTCGTTATCTTCTGTTGACATAGAGCGTTTATGTGCCGATGGTCTATCACCACTATCGTATCTGACCGATTGATTTGTTATCTTATCACATCACAACGTCAGCGATTTGAGAGACATAAAGACTTAGCCTTCATTGCTTTCGAGGGCTTCAATAGCAGTGTTCCGAATATATGATTCCTTTTGCCTTGCAGAACTCTTCTATTTTCTTCTTGGCGAGATAACCTGCCGAAGCAAATCGTTTCTCTATTTCTTTTATGAGTCCTGCTCCGTCATGGCTTCCAGTACGAAGCATCAG
>JAKSJT010000415.1 GCA_024402125.1 Bacteroidales bacterium | reverse complement strand
AGGTGGAGGAAGCTTCTTAGCAACTCCGCATTCGCCGGGATGAGCGCAGTTACCGGTTCAACCTTTGGAGAGGCAGCGAAGGACAAGGCATCCAGAAAGATAGTCCAGGCTATCATAAAGGAGTGCATTGATGTCTGCGCAAAGGGCGGCATCAAGATAGAACCAGTTCAGGGAAAGGATATCGTTGCCCTTCTGGACTATCATAATCCTATTAAGAAAGCAATCTCATTCTTTATCATTCCGATAGCGATTAAAAAGCATGCGCTTCTTAAGGCCAGCATGCTTCAGGATCTGGAGAAGGGCAAGACAACAGAAGTTGATGCAATCAACGGAGTTGTGAGCGCATTTGGCAGAAAAGTCGGATGTCCGACTCCTATGAATGACAAGGTCGTTGAGATCATTCATCGAATCGAGAAAGGTGAACTCAAACCTTCATTCGATCTTGTGAGTCTCTTTAACTAGTTGATTGATAAATAGAAACACATAACGACATATGAAAAAGTTTTTGTTATTAGTAGCTGTATTGGTATTATCCCCAATCTTTGCAGGAGCACAGGAGAAGTACTCCGCTCAGTGGGTAAAGGAGAATTACAATAAGTCCGAAGTGTATATCACTATGCGTGATGGAGGAAAGCTCTTCACTTCAATATATGAACCAAAGGACCAGAGCGTGAAGCATCCTATTCTTATGGAGAGGACATGCTATGCGGTGTCTCCATACGGAGCTGATGCATACAAGAGTCTTGCTTCTTATCAGCCATATGTGGATGCAGGCTATATCCTCGTATTCCAGGACGTGAGAGGAAAGAACATGTCAGAGGGTGAGTTCGAGGAAATCCGTGCTTTTAAAGAGAACAAGGTTCTTTCTAAGAAGCAGGCAAAGAATGTCGGACAGACAGACGAGGCAAGTGACACTTACGATACAGTAGAGTGGCTTATCCACAATACTAACAGCAACGGTCGTGTGGGTCAGAAGGGTATCTCCTATCCGGGTTTCTATGCTACAATGGGTGCACTCTCAGGACACCCTGCAATGAAGGCAGTTTCTCCTCAGGCTCCAGTTACTGACTGGTATCATGGAGATGATGTTCACCATAACGGAGCATTCATGATGGCCGAGATGGTAGCATTCCAGCCATATTTCCAGTATATGATGGGTAACACTGCAGTAAGAAGCGGAAAAAGGGATTTCAGGTTCCCTGAACTCTTCCACACTGATATCTACTCTGACTATCTGAAACTCGGTACATACAACAATATCACAAAGGCATATGGCGACTCGCTTGCATACCTTTCTCTCCTTCGTGACCATCCAAACTGGGATGAATACTGGGAGAGCCATACAGTGACAAAGGGTCATATGCATGATGTGATGCCTGCTGTCATGATCGTTGGTGGTCTCTATGACAAGGAGGACTGCTACGGAGCCTTCGATACATACAAGGCAATAAAGGAGCAGAGCCCACAGACTGACCTTTATTTCGTAGAGGGTCCTTGGTACCATGGAGCATGGTCTAGGGGAATGACAGAGCTCTGGGCTAACATGTACTTCGGCCCAGAAGCGACATCAGACTACTATGTAAAGAACTTCGAGTATCCGTTCTTCGCATACTATCTTGAAGGAAAGGGTCAGAAACCAAAGACAGGCGCAATGATCTTTGATTCGGGTTCTAGAAAGTGGAATTCCTATGAGCAGTGGCCTGTTGTTGACAGAGATAGCACAGTACCATACTATCTCATCGCTGATGGTACAATCTCGACAAGTGCACCTTCATCTTCTGTTAGCGGCAAGGTCAGCTATATCAGTGATCCGTCCAAGCCTGTTCCATACAGATCGGTTATGGAGGAGTCCATCAGCCGTGACTATATGATTGATGACCAGAGGTTCGCTTCCCAGAGACCTGATGTGATCTGTTTCGAGACAAAGCCACTTGACAAGGATCTTACTCTATACGGAGAACTAGAAGTCGATCTCCAGGTTGACATCACTACAACAGATGCTGACTTCATTGTAAAGCTCATTGATGTTTTCCCTGATGACTTTACCTGGACTTCCGAACTGGGACTCTCAAGAGGTAGCGCAGCCAGAGTTCCAAACTATCTTATGGCAGGATACCAGTTCATGGTAAGGGGAGAAGTCATGAGAGGAAAGTATCGTGACAGCTTCTCTGAGCCTCAGCCGTTCGAGCCAGGAAAGACAACTCTAGTGAAGTTTACAATGCCTGATGTATCACATACATTCAAAGCTGGACATAAGCTGATGGTTCAGGTTCAGTCAAGCTGGTTCCCGCTTGTTGACAGAAACCCTCAGACATTCTGCAACATCTTCGACTGTGATGAGTCAGCATACAAGAAGTCAACTATTACAGTTCATTGTGAACCAGGGGCAGCTTCTTCTATCAAGCTTCCTGTTGTAAAATAAGTTCGATATCAGTCTATGAATAGAGTTATTGTATCCCTTTTATCCATTCTTTTTCTTTTTGCAAGTTGCGGTGACAACAGCTCTCGTCTATATGATGAAGGAGTGTCAAGGGAACTTGCCATGCAGAGAAAAAGCGACTATTCCTCCATTCAGTACACTCTGTTTTTTGATATACCGGAAAGCAGAGATTCATCGATCTATGGAGCAGTGCAGATAGGTTTCGAGAGGGTAGGAAAC
>JAKSJT010000414.1 GCA_024402125.1 Bacteroidales bacterium | reverse complement strand
CTCATCTTGTTCGATGAGTTAGGTCGCGGTACCTCAACCTACGATGGTATTTCTATTGCCTGGTCAATCGTCGAACATATTCACGAGCGAGCAGCAGGTCATCCGAAGATGCTCTTTGCTACCCACTATCACGAGCTCAATGAGATGGAGAAGTCTTTCCCTCGCATCAAGAACTACAACGTCTCTGTACGCGAAGAGAAAGGTAGAGTCCTCTGCCGCGGCAAATTAAAGGAAGGAGGATCAGAACATTCGTTCGTTATCCACGTCGCCAAGCTCGCTGGTATGTTGCCAGAAGTTGTGCAGCGTGCCGATGAAGTGTTGAAGCAGCTCGAGCAAGGTCAGTCGAACGTGGTCACGAAAGCGCCGACAGAAAACATCAGCGCCGCACCAGTTCACGACGGCTACCAGCTCAGCCTCTTCCAGCTCGATGATCCTGTCTTGAGTGAGGTGCGCAACGAGATCATAGGCATCGACATCAACAACATGACGCCTATGGAGGCGCTCAATAAGCTGGCTGAGATTAAGAAGATCTGCGGTGTAAAATAGTTTATTTGCAAATATATTTAAATATTTGTCATTCGACCCAGATATAGGCCTGTCCTTCTCCAAAATAAGTGGTTCTTCTTCAATTTAGTTGAATAAGACCCCTTCAGCGAGATACATCTTCACAGCTAGCAGTTCGATACCAGCTCTTCCATACATTGATCTTTTGATTGTCTTGAGCTTGTTCACATATCCTTCCAATATCCCATTAGAGATAGGATACCTGAGCGCATTCTCGACAGCAGCCATGTCATGCCTAAGCCCATAGATGAAAGACTTGAGGTATGATATTGAAGAATCCTTATAATGCTCTATCCAAGACCGGAGCTTTTGTATGTCCGACTTGTTGATTATCTCGTAGAACTCCTTAGCCGCAGCACAGATCACAATAAACCAGGAGAGCTTCCGCATCGTGGCTATAAATTCCGCTTCTGCTGGTGCCAGGTCTTTACCTCGTATGTATTTGTCTGTTATTACCGACATGACAATAGGAGAAAGAAGTGGAGCCTTAGCCTCTTCAATCATCCTTGCCGTTTTATTTTCAAGATTCGCTCGGGTGATACTTTGCTTTACCTTTGTCAGATATTTGAAGTGCTCATAGAAAGGGTTTCTGCCAAACTTTGCGCCTTCCGAAACAAGCCTTTCCCAAATGCGCTGCAAGGAGATTCCTTCTTCCAGGTATTCTGTGGAGACTCTGTCTTCATATAAATGATATGCATTCCGAGCGGAATGGCTTCTTTGTGGAAGTGTTTCAAAACCAATGTATTTGATGACTGTAGGTTTGCTTATTCCTACGCTTTTTGCTATCTTTTCAATGGAGAAACCTTTTGACCGCATTTCCTTAACTGCATCAAAATGTACTTGCCGCTTGTCTACTCTCTTTGAGACAGGTAGAAGCAGCATCTTCTTGCTGGCCTTATCCTCGGAGCTCTTTACGATCTCTGGCCTTATAAGTTTTTTATAATCAGCAAATTTTTCGTTAATGAGCTTCGAAATCTTATCCGACAGATTCTTGATCAGGTGAAACCTGTCCGCTACTTCAATAATATCTCTTTGAGTGGATGCTATTGCTGCAGAATAGTCTGTTGACCGGTCCCGGCTTACGACAGATATATCTGGATGCTGGTCTAGCCAAATCCTGAAACTTTCGCGCTCTCTGTCACCAAGCAGGGACAGAAAGGATCCATTCTCCAGATTTACGACAATACTCCCATAGGTAACACCTTTTCTGAAGGCCCAGTCGTCAACTCCTATTTTTCGGACGGATGGAACGTCTGGAACGGTGACCCTATGAAGATCTCTGAGAATTGTACCGCTGCTCAATGGTATATTCATGGCCGACAGTAATTTCTTTGCCAAGTTAGAGGAACAAGACGATCCCTGCTGGGTTACGAGCACTTCACATCGACGAGTCCTACGCCTATACCTGAATATCTCATTGCCAGGCTGTTCTGCAAAGGTCTTATGATGGCAGCATGCCCCTTCACAGAAGAACTTCCTTGCATGAAAGTGGATGATTACGCCAGCTCCCAGTATCGGAAGATCTGTAATCACACGAAGGTACCTGCTATGAACACGATGGCTGACAGTGCCACAGTAAGGACATATACCGTATTGGGCAGTACTTCGTCCGTACAGGTGATATTGACCTCCTATCTTTTCTGCAGTTTCAATATACAAACTGCTATTTTCATACAACGAAGATAATTGAATAGCGGAGGACAATGAAATTTCTTTTTCAAATCCTTGTTTTTTTCGGATGGAAGCATTATCTTTGCACCCGTTAGGATATTCAAGCATAATTCCGTCAAGAAGAGTAGTAATTATTAAAGTTGGCGCTTCAAAATTACTAAATTTATGCTTAATATCCTAATTTTTAATATAATACTTTCTAAGTTTTTTTTGATAAGAAATGACTAATAAGACGAATGGCAGATCGCAGTGATCCATGTGGCCATTCGCATATTTTTTTGCAATTTATAATTCTCTAGTTATAGTCTTTCTTCTTGTCAGTACAAACGATATGTGTCCACGTAAGATTTGATTCATGGGATTGGAAAATCAACTATAGATAGCGCACCCCAAAAGTACCTTTATAACTAATCTAATTTCGGCAGTTTT
>JAKSJT010000413.1 GCA_024402125.1 Bacteroidales bacterium | reverse complement strand
AAGGTAGGAGCTCAATCGGGCATTTGCACTACTGGGCAGTCACAAGCCCATTAGTCTTCAGCTAATGGGTAGTTGACATGTTTAGAGTTTAATTACAATGCGATAAAGTTACGCAAAATTTTCTCACCTACTACTCCGCTCTTCTCAGGATGGAACTGAGTACCGAAGAAGTTACCTTTTTGGAGAGCTCCGCTGAAGACCTGTTCCCCGTAAGTTGTTGAAGCGATCTCTTCACTGCAGACAGCAGGAGCATACGAGTGGACATAGTACACAAAACTACCTTCTTCAATCCCGTTGAAAAGGGGAGACTTAAGGTTTGTGATAGTGTTCCAGCCCATCTCCGGAATCTTTATCTTGTCCTTCTGGGGTCTGAATTTCTTCACGTCAGTTGAGAATATGCCAAGGCAGGTAGCATTACCTTCCTCACTGCATCTGCACATGATCTGCACTCCGATGCAGATGCCAAGCACAGGCTGGGTAAGAGTTGGGATCACCTTGTCAAGTCCTCTCTGACGCAGGTTGTCCATAGCACTTGCTGCTTCTCCAACTCCTGGAAGAAGCACATGGCTTGCATTTCGGATTACACTCTCGTCGGAAGTGACGATGTACTCTGCTCCAATCTTTTTCAGAGCATTCTCAACGGAACGGAGGTTTCCGGTATCGTAGTCAACTATTGCGATCATATCTCTTACTATAGAAGTCCTTTGCTGCTTGGAAGCTCATAAGGGAACTGGCTTCTGGATACAGCCATTCTGAGAGCCCTTGCGAATGCCTTGAAGATAGACTCGGCCTTGTGGTGATCGTTATCTCCAACAGCCTTTATGTGCATGTTGCACTTCATGGCACTGCAGAGTGACTGGAAGAAATGAACGAACATCTCAGTCGGAACATCTCCAACCCTGTCTCTTGTGAACTCTACATCCCACTTGAAGTCAATTCTTCCACCGAAGTCCATGAGTACCATAGCGTCGCAGTCGTCCATAGGAAGCACGAATCCGTATCTTCCGATTCCAAGCTTTGAGCCAAGTGCCTTGTCGATTGCTTCACCAAGTACTATCGCTACATCCTCCATTGTGTGGTGCTCGTCAACATGGATGTCTCCGATTGCCTTCACATTGAGCGCAACTGCTCCATGATGAGGAATCTGGTCAAGCATATGGTCAAGGAATGAAAGTCCTGTCTCAATTGAATCGGTAGGAGCCTGGCTTCGGTCGAGGTCAATCTCGACTGTTATGTCAGTCTCTGCTGTCGCTCTATGGATCTTTACATGTCTGTCACTGTTTTCTGGAAGGTTCTGTCCGTTCAAGACAGCGATGAGCATGTCATTCTCTGAAGGGGTTCCGATAGTGATTCTGAGGCAGCCCTTGCAGCCGACAACCTTGTTACGGTTTCTGACGATGATACCATTTGCGATAAGGTCCTGGTATGTCTTGTCAGGATCATCAACCTTTACGAGGATAAAGTTCGCATCAGATGGGTATATCTTCTGAACGATAGGGGATGATGCGATCGCATCAATAACCCTTTGTCTCTGCTCGATGATTTCCTGGACATGCGCATTCTTCTGCTCGAGGTTGATTTTCTGCAATGCAGTTCTTTGAGCCAGAATGTTGATATTGTATGGGTATTTGACCTTCGCGAAGATCGCATTAACCTCAGGACAGGAGAATGCAAGACCTAATCTGAGACCAGCAAAGCCCCATGCCTTCGACAGGGTCTGAAGGACAATAAGATTAGGGAATGCATCAATTAGATGAGTCATGCTGGCCTGAGCTGAGAAGTCAATGTATGCCTCATCAACAACGACCATACATCCTGAGTGAGCCAGAAGCTCTTCAATCTGTCTTGTAGGGAATGAGTTTCCTGTAGGGTTGTTAGGAGAACAGAGGAAGATCGCCTTTGTGTTCTCGTCGATTGCCTCGAATATCTTCTTAGTATCCAGGCTGAAGTCCTCCTCAAGGAGAACTGACTTTACAGCGATGTCATTTGTTGCGGCAGACACTGCGTACATACCATAGCTAGGTGCGATGGCAATCACATTGTCCTTTCCAGGGCAGCAGAAGATTCTGAAGATAAGGTCAATGGCCTCATCACTTCCGTTGCCGATAAATATCTTGTCCTCTTCTATTCCCTTGACACTTGCAATCTTTGCCTTGAGGGCTTTCTGGTGAGGGTCAGGGTATCTGTTGAGACCATTGTTGTATGGACTTTCGTTGGCGTCAAGGAATGCTCCCAGCTCGCCTCCCTGATACTCATCTCTAGCTGTTGAATAAGGGTCGAGGTTCAGGATGTTCTTTCTGACCAGCTTCAAAGGATTGATCATGGTATTCTGAATTAATTGAGATTCTTGCTAATTCTGACTTTAACTGCGTTTGCGTGAGCATCGAGACCCTCAGCGTCTGCCATGGTGACAATAGTCTGTCCGAGAGCCTTGAGGCCTTCCTGCGAGAGCTCTTGATAGGTGATCTTGCGGATAAAGCTGTCGATGTTCACTCCGCTGTATGAATGAGCCCATCCGGATGTAGGAAGAGTATGGTTTGTTCCAGATGCGTAGTCACCGGCACTTTCGCAAGACCATCTTCCGATGAAGATGCTTCCTGCTGCAGTGATGTTCTCCGCAATCTCCCAAGGATTCTCCATAGAGATGATAAGATGCTCTGATGCGTATGCATTCGCGA
>JAKSJT010000412.1 GCA_024402125.1 Bacteroidales bacterium | reverse complement strand
CTCGTTGTCGTTATGGGAATCCTTATTCTCCTTGGCATCGTTGAGGCTGACGTCAACTTGATGTTCAAGGATGGATACAACTCAGTAAAACTGATCCTTGCAATGTTCGCTGTTGTTTCTCTCATATATCCTAGATTCGGATACAACAGTAGACTTGCTATCGTTCCTGGTGAGTACAGCGAAGTTAAACAGGGAATCATTGACTACATGGAAGACAGAAACTATGTCCTTGAGTCAGAAGAAGGAGAGTGCCTGACATTCAGGAGCAAGAGCATTGCCATGAAACTTGCCAGAATGTATGAGGACAGAATAACCATGACAAGAGAATTCACAGGATTCAGAGTCGAAGGCCCTACCAAGGACATCGTAAGAGTAGTATATGGTCTTGAAACAAAATTCAAAAACCCAGAAGAATAATTATGGTAGACGGAGAATTGAAAACAGTTGCTACGTTCTCTGACCCAATCAGTGCAGAGATTACAGCAGGTATGCTTAATGACAACGGAATCCCAGCTGCAGTATTCGGAGCTGTTTCCGCTTATCCACCACTTGGTTTCGGCAACCCAATCGAAGTCAAGGTAAATGCCGATGATTACGACAAGGCTAAAGAGTTACTTGACACACCCGCTCCCGACGTTGAATAATTGTTCGGCAGCTGCACAAAGTGCATCATAGAACTCCTGCCCATAGGCCCTTACAAGAGGTTCGCGCAAAAACTGATATGCGCGAATCTTTTCTTTTTTACCCTTCTCAAAGGCATCCTTGCATATATCCCATCTGTGAAGATTGAGAGCTTCACCGCCTCCTGGCATCTTTGTTACTCGAATAGGATAAAGCTGGCAAGATATTGGTTTTCTGAATGAGCAGGTACCAGCAAAATAGCACTTTTCAATAGCGCAAAGACAGTTACCGTTCTCCTCTACATGGAGATATGCACAAGGTTCCCTTCCTGGCTCTCCAGGGATAACAGGAGTCACAATATCTCCGTCGATATCTATTTCAAAGAAACCCTTCTCACTGACAGCCTTTCTGCCTTCCTCCTGCATAAGAGGAGAATATACCTCGTAGTACTTCTCAAGTTCATCCAGTTCCGACTCATCAACAGGGGCACCACTATCGCCGATAACGCAGCAGCAACCTTTACACTTCTCGTAGTCGCATGCATAGTATTCCATTATCACATCCTCTGACACCAGGATGTCCCCTATCTGAATGATTGTACCAAACTTTCCCATTATATCTTACTCAATTTTATCTTACTACAAGTTCTTCCACGCAACCTGAACAAAGGTCCGAAAGTACTTTGTTAACACTATCTGAAGAAACCGACTTTACCTTGTTCGAGTAATCCGAAATGATATCCTTTCCATCAAGGAATCTAACTTGTGCTGCCTATACTATCGCATCCGGGGGACACATCTTTCAATACATTTGATTGAGCGAACGCTGGATGGAGATGCGGCAGAGCATGAAACGAAAAGAGCACAGCTACAAGATGCGGAGTAACCATTCCCTAAGGAAGACCTGATTCGTCTGCAGGATGACAGACAATTTCCATTGTGAATTTCTCCGATGGAGTCAAAGAGAATGACGCATCCACTTCCGAATAGACACCCATAGCTGACAACTCTTTCGACAGGGCTTTCTCCAAATAAGACTTGGCCACATACAGGCTCATAAGTCTATCGGTGGTGAAAGGCACCGCAGTTGTCATGGTCACATTAACGGATGGAAGAGCCCTTTCCGGCATTTTATTCAGATCCTCAATCTGAGTAGTTGTCCCTGAAGATACAACCTCCTCCATTACTTTTCTAGGAAGAGTTGACTTCTGCTGATTGAACCCACCCATGAATTTTGTCAAGATCTTCTTTGCAACGCCTTCCTGAATATCACCAACTATTACCAGCTCCGCATCAGCAAAATTAGTAAGTTTATCAGCATAGTACTTCTCAACCAGATCCTGGAATGTCTGATCTTTACTAAGAAGGTACTCGTCTGAAAGGCCCTTGGACTTGACATAATAATCGAATGCCTGACGGTTGATTCCTCTCTCCTGAGATATGGAAAGGATTGCCTTCATAAGAAGATTAAGAGTTGTAGAAGGAGCTTTTCCATACAATGACAGAGCCGACGGGGTAACTTTACTCTGCATGCTTATGCCATTGGCATCAAGCATTCTTGTGAAATTATACTCTGTAAGTCCACCAACGTCGTATAAAGCAATAAGATCAGCTACGTATCTCTCATCTTCTCTTTCAAGTCCACTTATACCGGCATATCCACCACGAACAAGAAGACCATATGAGAAATACCCCTTATTAGCTGATGTCTGCTTGAAGACTACTCTCATTCCATTTGAGAAGGTCCAAAGGGATCCTCCCGTAATATAATCTGCTGCAGTAGTCTTAACCTTAGTCTTAGACACGGATGTCACAAGACCAAGGGTATCTGCCGCATTGATTCGTCCTGAGGACTGGCTTACAATTCTTCTATGGTCTCTCCATGAAATGTCAAAAGACTTGACAACCTCAAGGCTATCACTATATGACGGTGATGAACATGAAAGTATAAGGTTGGCATCTTTGTCTAGGAGTGCATCAACAAATGAATTGAAAAGCTGAAGTTCCTGTGTTGCATCCATATCTTTAGAAGCAAACATGGATGCGATCGTCTCTGGAGAAGCCAAACTGC
>JAKSJT010000411.1 GCA_024402125.1 Bacteroidales bacterium | reverse complement strand
TGTCGCAATCACCGGAATTACGGTTTCATTTGCATCAGATGACGGCAAGTCTGACATCATTTATATGGAGCAGCATGATGAGGTAATCGGTCATGATGACGGTTATCAGTTCATGGAGCAGGTCAACAGACCGTACAAGGCCGTGTTTGACACAATGACAGCAGACGAATATGAGGCATTGGCACAGATCGTCAACCTTGAAGCGGGTAATCAGCCCTTTGATGGAAGGGTAGCCGTAGTTGAATGTGTCATGAACCGCGTGATCTGTCCGACTGGATGGAAGAATACCGTACTTGGAGTCCTCTCCCAGCGAGGGCAGTTTGTCACTTGGCCTTACAGACATAAGGCTAAGGTCGTACCTGAGGATTATGCCGCCATCGAGTATGTAAGAGAGAATGGGAACACTGTAATCTCCGGTTATCTCGCCTCTTATGGGTTGGACTTCAGCTGTTATGACTACACCTACTTTGCCACTAAGAAGCAGTCATACGCTAGAAATCATATAAAGATTCACGGACACTATTTTGGAATGGAGAAATGATTATGAAGGTACAGAGAATTCTTAACGAGGATGATTATGCTGAGATCATCTCAATCTTAGAGTCTTGTGACGAGACGATGGAGCAGATTGAAGATGAACTTTCAGAAATCGACGGAAGTAATGGTTACATCAATCTGATTTACAGAGAGATGGATCGTTTAAAAAAGATACTTCAGATAGAAAGTTGAGGAAGATTATGGAAGAGATGAGAGAGTGTCCATACTGCGGACAGAAGCCTACTATTGTCCAGTTCGCAAGGATCAAAGGAGGTTGGTATTATATCGACCACGAGTGTAAGGATTATAGAGGTATTTACAACACATCCTCCTGCTTTACCGAGGAAGAGGCTGTGATGAAGTGGAACCTACATCTTATTTGAAAGGAGTATGTTATGGGCCTGACATTTGAAGAATACAGGGTAATGGCCTTAAGGACGGCACCTACCGATGACAGGGAAAAGATGCTGTTTCACGGTGTATTCGGTCTCGCATCTGAAGCAGGAGAGGTTGCAGGACTTCTCCAGAAGGTATATCAGGGACGTGAGATTGATGATGAGCACCTTATGAAGGAGTGCGGCGACTGCTTATGGATGCTTGCGGAAATCGCTTCGGCAAAAGGCTGGGATTTTGACAGGGTTGCTGAGACAAACATCAACAAACTCTGGAAGAGGTTTCCTGATGTGAAGGGCTTCGACGTGTATAAGGACCAGCACAGGGCTGAGGGCGACGTATAAGTAAGGAGACCATATGGCATTCAGGATACTAAGAGAGGGCAAGAAAGAATGGTACAGCGAGGACATGACATTCTGTATGAATTACGGGTGCATGGACAGAAAATGTTATAGAAATCCTAACAACATCGAATATAAAGATATACCTCATAGCTTTTCGATGATGAAGGACACGGAATACTGCCCGCAATATAACTGACGGAGCATTTTATGAATAGGGCTGAACGAAGAAGACAGGAAAGAGAATTAAAGAGTAAGAAGACTGTTGAGCGGATAACGACCGATGTAATGACGAACATGAATGAACGGATCGAGCGCAAGGTTCAGAAGGAATCCAGTGAAAGGATTGAATGGATATATGACGTCGCATTAAGAAGCATGATGGCATGCTGTGCGATAGCCCTTCACCGGGAATTTGGATTCGGAGCAGACAGGACATTTCGTGTGCTGACCGCAATGGACAAGCTGATTGAGGAATACCTTTTCGATCCAGATGAAAAGGCTGTATTCAATTTAATCGATCTCTGTGATAAGGAAGTCGGCATAAAATTGGAACGTTAGGGCACATATAAAATAAGGGGGATAGATGGAGAAAGTCAGAACATACCGTATTGCGGATATGGACGAGCTTAGAAACCTGCTCGTCATTTTCCAGATACTTACTGATGAAAAGATAGCCAAAAAGTACAAGAAGAATGAAATCATAAGCCTTCTTGAGTGGCTGTTCTATTTGACAGTAAAGGCTGAAGATGCCGCTGAGATTGCGGACAAGGAAACACCAGAGGAGCAATAAGCTATGGGAGTTAATGACTTCAATATGAACGAGTTCCTTAACAGGCTCGGATTCATACTGAGGAAGAGGCGTATGAACAAGCAGGATTTTGCAAGGATCCTCGGGGTCGCACCAAACACGATATCCAGGTGGTTTGCAAAGAAGGCCTGTCCGTCAGCCGAGACGCTTTTTAAGATTTGTTGGAAACTGGGCGTATCGGCTGACTGGCTGCTAAACATAGAAAGGGTTGTTGGAGGTAACTATGATGACTATTACGATATCGGCAAACGGTAAAACACGCACCGCTGCACCAGCTAACTTCGGAAAGGAGGAAGCTCTGGACCTTACCATTGATTATATGGGAATGGACCTTACCATTACCGGTACCGAGACCGGAACAAGTATCACAGTTCCATATTCTGCAATCAAGACATTAGCAAGTATTGTTGAGGGGGATGACCGTAAATGAGCAATTTCGTTTTATATGGTGACCATAAGCTTGAAAATTTCAGCAGATACACGGAAAGAAAGCTGAAATGTATCATGAAGAAGGACATTGAAGAATTCAGGGATTCCTGTCAGATAGGACAGGTTCTATCCGTAAAGATTAGGGATAGGAAGGTCAGATCATTCCGGGTAAAGGATGGAAAGGCT
>JAKSJT010000410.1 GCA_024402125.1 Bacteroidales bacterium | reverse complement strand
GTGTGAAGAACACGTGTATATCCACCTGGACGATCAGCGATCTTTGGAGCAATTGTACGGAAAAGCTCTGATACAGCGTTCTTGTCCTTGAGGTAGCTGAATACTACACGACGTGAATGTGTAGAATCATCCTTTGACTTTGTGATGAGAGGCTCAACATAGCTCTTCAAAGCCTTAGCCTTTGCAACAGTTGTGGTAATTCTCTTATGAAGAATAAGAGAAGCAGCCATGTTTGCAAGGAGAGCCTTACGGTGTCCGCTCTGACGGCCGAGGTGATTTACTGATTTATTGTGTCTCATAATTAATCGTTCTTTTTCTTCGGTTCGATATTATACTTTGTGACATCCATTCCGAATGACAACTTCATCTTCTCTACAAGGAGATCAATTTCGTTAAGTGACTTCTTACCAAAGTTTCTGAACTTCATAAGCTCTGGTCTAGAATATGAAACGAGATCTGCGAATGTATCGATATCAGCTGCCTTCAAGCAGTTGTATGCCCTTACTGAAAGACCCATATCTGTGAGCTTTGTAAGGAGGAGATGTCTCATACGGAGTGACTCCTCATCAAGCTCATTTGAGTTAGGTTCAACAGCATTCTCAAGAGAAAGCTTCTTGTCGTCTGTAAACAACTTGAAGTGATAGATGAGAATGTTTGCTGCATCCTGGAGAGCTGCATCTGGACTAATAGATCCGTCTGTAACAATCTCGAGGTTGAGCTTCTCATAATCGGTCTTCTGCTCAACACGCCAGTTCTCAACAGTCCAATTGACTTTCTTAATAGGAGTGTAGATAGCATCAACTGGAATAGTTCCAATTGGTGTGTTCTCATCCCTCATCTCCTCAGCTGGAACGAATCCACGACCCTTGGTGATTGTAAGAGAAATCTCAAGCTTAACTGATGGTTCGAGCGTGCAAATGTGCTGCTCTGGGTTCAACACCTGGAAAGAAGACAATCCCTTTGAAATATCCTCTGCAGAAAACTCATGCTTTCCGCTAATTGTGATGTTTGCTACCTCAGAATCAACAGACTCAACCATTCTCTTGAATCTAACCTTCTTAAGGTTAAGAATGATGTCCTGCATGCCCTCGATTACACCTGGGATAGTAGCGAACTCCTGATCCACACCTGTAATCTTGATCTGACTGATAGCAAAACCTTCCAGAGAAGCCAACAAAATACGACGAAGTGCGTTACCAATTGTTGTACCGTATCCAGGCTCGAGAGGTCTGAATTCGAAACGACCAACGGTATCTGTGCCTTCGAGCATGATTACCTTGTCTGGTTTCTGAAATGCTAAGATTGCCATATAAATTCTTTTTAGGTGTTATTATTACTTAGAATAGAGGTCAACGATAAGCTGCTCGTTGATAGCTTCTGGAATGTCTGCTCTTGCAGGAACGTTAAGGAACTTACCTGTAAGTGTCTGAGCGTTGAACTCAAGCCAAGAGTACTTAGGTGCAGAAGCAACTGCGTTTGTAATAACCTCAAGGCTCTTTGATCTCTCTCTAACAGCAACTACATCACCTGGCTTAACCATTGTAGAAGCAATGCTGCAGACAGCACCATTAAGAGTAATATGTGCGTGGTTTACAAGCTGTCTAGCTGCTGCTCTTGTAGGAGCAATACCGAGACGGTAAACAACGTTGTCAAGTCTTGACTCGAGGAGGAAGAGGAGGTTTTCACCCTTCTGACCAGCCATACGAGAAGCCTTTACATATGTGTTGTGGAACTGACGCTCGAGAATACCATACATGTACTTAACCTTCTGCTTTTCCTTAAGCTGAGTACCGTACTCCTTAGACTTCTTGCGCTTTGCTGCAAGACCGTGCTGTCCTGGAGGGAAGTTTCTCTTGTCTAAATATTTGTCAGCACCGAAAATAGGCTCGCCGAATTTACGAGCAATCTTTGTACTTGGACCTGTATATCTTGCCATAGTAAAAATTCTTTAAAGTGTTCTAAATTAAACCTTACGACGGCCTTTTGGTCTACATCCGTTGTGTGGAATTGGTGTTACGTCAACAATCTCAGTAACGATGATACCTGCATTGTTGATAGTTCTGATAGCAGACTCACGACCTGCACCAGGACCCTTAACATAAACCTTTACCTTACGGAGACCAGCATCAAATGCAGTCTTTGCTGCATCCTCAGCTGCTACCTGGGCTGCATACGGAGTGTTCTTCTTTGAACCTCTGAAGCCGCTCTTACCTGCTGATGACCAGCTAATAACCTGGCCCTGAGCGTTTGTCAAAGCGACAATAACGTTGTTGAAGGTTGATGAAATATGGGCCTCGCCATAAGCTTCAACCTTTACAACTCTCTTTGTTGTTGTTGTTTTCTTTGCCATAATTCATCTACTTTTACTTAGTTGCCTTCTTCTTGTTAGCAACAGTCTTCTTCTTACCCTTTCTTGTACGAGCATTGTTCTTTGTGCTCTGTCCACGAACAGGGAGTCCTGAACGGTGACGGATTCCTCTATAGCATCCGATATCCATGAGACGCTTGATATCCATAGCTACTGAAGAACGAAGCTCACCTTCGATTGTGTACTCCTCAGTAATCTTTGTACGGATAGCTGCAACCTGAGCATCATCCCAGTCACCGACCTTAATGTTCTGATCGATACCGCACTCGTCGAGAATCTTCTTTGCTGAGCTGCGACCGATACCGAAGATATAGGTAAGACCTATCTCTCCTCTTTTG
>JAKSJT010000041.1 GCA_024402125.1 Bacteroidales bacterium | reverse complement strand
ACAAAAAAGCCTGTTAATGGATTTCACTCCACTAGCAGGCTTCAATTGTATCTATGGTCTTCGTTTTAGAAACTATAACCAAGTGAAAGAGCAACGGTATTTCCGATTGCCTTATTAAGTGTCACGTAAGAAACATTCGCACTAACGCCATAGTACTTCACCCCAAGACCAATGCCGAGGAACTGAGGAAGCGGTGCTGCAGAAGTGCCGTAGTGATAACCGGCTCTTGCGAAGATGATATCATTCCATGAATACTGCAGACCAGCAGCTGCTGTAATACCACCACTAAGGAAGTAATTACCGTCTACACCAATGCCGAGAACGTTACCCTCAGCGATGTCCAATGAATAATAGGCTGCAAGGTTTGCGGCATATGGAAGATTGAACGGCTTATCTGACTGATCTATGATCTTTGGACCTAGGCTTCGAACTCCTGCTGAGACATTGAGACCCTCATTATGATACATAAATGATGCGTCTACCATAATGGCTCTAAGAGATGTATCCTCATAGAGTTTCTCTATTCCATATCTGAAATTTAGACCGATTCCAAAGTGAGAAGATGCTGCAATTCCGATACCCGAACCAAACATCATGTCAGATGGCTTAAAAGTGCCCTTATTTACGCCGAAATCATCGATAAGGTCGTATTCCTGGTTAGAGCCATAAACTCCTGCCAGAGAGAGCGAGAACACCTTTCCAAGTCGTCCAGCGACTCCGAGTGAAGCCCTACTTGACATAAGTCCATTTGGAGCCCATTTGCCAAACGATGCCTGAGCATCAAGCTTTCCCTTATAGAAGCCCATTGCTGCCGCATTGCCAAAAGCAGACATCGAGATGTTGCTTGAACTTGCTGATGCAGCTCCTGCCATAGACATATTAACCGGGTCGTTAATAATCCTTGTTGAAAGGAGTGCCATATCCTGCGCAAAAGCAGAGGCGCAGAACATAAGACATACTGTTAATAGACCTACCTTTTTCATCGCTTTGCAATATTATTTACATATGTCTTACCACCTACTGTCACACGAAGAACATACATTCCTGGTGCGAAGTCTTTCATGTTGACCTGAGCAGGTTCAAATGCACTACATGCCTGTGTCTCGTTATAGAGCACATTTCCTGTAGAACTCTCGATAACGATAGTTGCATCTTCTGTGTTAACACCAGTTCTCACATGCAAGTAATCCCTGACAGGATTTGGATAGAAATCCATCTCAACATCCTGCGGTCTTACAAGATATTTGAACTTAATAGTTGCTTTCTCTCTAAGTCCATCAACAGCAGATACAGTAATTGTAGATGAGCCGTATGATGTTGTTGTCAATGTAAGAGTCTCTCCTGTAAGATCCAGTTTTGCAGGAGCATCTACAAGATCCTTCGCTGAAACTGTCAAGGTCTCACCATCAGCATCAGTAAACATACCAGAAAGCGAAATCTTACGCTGCTGACCGGTACCAATGATAATCATATCATCAATCTTACCAACTGCCTTAGGTGCATTGTTTTTGAGAACCTGATAAGTGAACTTGTACTCGGCCTCCGCTCCAAAGATGTCCTTAACCTTAATGACAGCATTCTTTGGTGTAAAGTCGCTTACCAGTTCTCCTATAAGAGTGAAGTTCCATATCTCCGGATTATCTGTATCCTGGATAAGATCTCCCTTACCCTCGAAATCAACACTTACCAGCACATTGTCTCCATCCGGATCGGAGATACGGAAAGGAATAGATACTCTCTGATACTGACGGAAAACAAAGTCACCATCATACTCAGTAGTAATCTCAGGGGCATTGTTATTCTCTTTCTTAAACTTCTCAATACCATAGTTGATTGAACCCATAAGGTCAAGGTATGGTCCTGTAGGATGAGAATTATAGTTGATACGAGAAGGGTTTGCACCACTGATCAAGATGTCTCTTAGCATATCATTTGTGAAACCTTCACCTCCGAAGAAAGACACAAGGAGAGCACATGCTCCTGAAACATGAGGACAAGCCATAGATGTTCCGGACATGTTAGAGTACTTACCTCCAGAAACCGTACTATAGATCTGCTGACCTGGAGCACAGATGTCAACCCAGTCACCCCAGTTAGAGAACGATGCAACAACTCCAGCTGATGTTGTAGCACCCACTGCAATAGCTGCCGGATACTTTCCAGGAACACCGTTCTTAATTCCGTCATTACCTGCGGCAAACACAACAACGCCTCCCTTCATAGGAGAACCAGGCTTCTGGTTACCTGCATTGTCGCAACCAGCGTACTTTGTGAAGTAGTCCATAGCAGCCGCATCAGAAGCAGACACCTCTGCTGTTAACGCAGATTGAAGTTCATCTCCTGAAAGGACACCGTTACCATCCCAGTCGAAATCATAACCCCAGCTGTTCTGACTGATTACTGCGCCATGATCTGCTCCCCACTTGATGGCAGTTCCAAAACTATATGCACTACGGGAGCCTTCAAATACCTGAGCACTCTGAAGAGACACACCTCTCTTCTTAGCCTTATAGTCTCCACCGGCAATACCGGCAACACCTACTCCGTTATTAGAAACACCTGCTATTGTACCTGACACATGAGTACCATGGTCACCAGCATTGATATTAGTATTTCTGTTTACGAAATTATAATTGTCATTGTATAGATTCCACTTCAAATCCTCGTGATCCTGCTGAATACCTTCGTCAACGACACAGACAACAACATTTGGATCACCTACAGAATACTGCCAAGCATCCTGTACTCGGATATTATAGGTGCCAGTAAATCCCCATAGCCTTGATAGATTAGGATCATCAAACGCCATAGTCTTCGCCTTTCTACAAGGCTCGACGAGATCCACACCTTCCATATTTGAGATAAGAGTGCTAGCCTTATCAAAAGAAAGAGCCTTATCAAACTCAACAAGGTAGAATCTGTGAAGACCCTCTCGTCTAGTTCTTTCTTCATATTCTCCCGCATCTGGGAAAACTCTTTCAACAATCTTCATTCCCAGTTCCTCAGGGAGAGAAGACATCGCCTTTGTAGCAACTCCCTTTTCAATTGCTACAGCCATTTCCTCCGAGAACTTGACAATAGCCGTTCCAGGAATAAACATAGCCTTTTCTGATGTCACCGGCTCAACCGGAACATCAGTTGTGGGAGCATCTTTTCCAGATGCTGAAAGATTATCAGAAATCTCGTTCTTTGAGCAAGACACAGCAAAAGTCATCGCTAAAGCACCGAGACAAATAATTAATTTTTTCATCGTAAACACAATTTCCGCAAATTACGGATTTTGAGCGAAAAAATAAAGAAAACGGGCCGGGAATACCGGCCCGCCTCTATAAAGAATTATAAAAGATTACTACTTAAGAGCCTCTCTTCCATGCTCTACTGAAAGATGCATAGACTTCTTAGCAGAAGACTTCTTGCTTGAAGCAGCAGGAGCTACAACTGAAGATCTAACCTTAGCGTTTGCATTAACTGCAACTGCAGAACGGTTAGACTTAGCCTTCTTAAGAGAAGATGTCTTAACTGAAGCTGGCTTAACTGGAGATCCACCAGGAGTGATTGTAACAACGAATGAATCACCAAGTGTTGAACCCTTTGTTCCACCGTTGCTATACTTAGCCATAGACCAGAGAACCTTTCTAGTACCATCTGCCTCGAATGTGATAGTATTGTCTGCAAATGTACCATAACTGTCAACTGTGTATCCATAGCCGAATCCACCTGAAATCCAACCATAAGTAGAACTCAATGAGCAGCCAAGTTCCTGGATAGGCATCTTAACCTTTGCAGGATCTGAGCAGTCAACCTCAATCATTACCTCCTTATAGTTTCCAGTATACTGCTTCATCTCCTCAGGTGTAGAGTCGAACCACTCAGCAATATTGTCATACCAATATGGAGAATCGAAGTAATATACACCTGGATTGTTAGAATCTACATAAACATCACAATCGAGATCAATTGTGCTACCCTCCATATTGAAGATAGTGCTTACGAATGTATCATGCCAATTAGCTGTACCATAGAACTCAAGGTTAGACTCTGGCTTAGCCTCTGTTGTGAATTCCTTGATAAATACATCTGAAATGATGTTGCAATCTGCGTCAAGTGCAAATACATATGCATAATACTTTGACTCAGGATCAAGGTCTTCAGCTTCCATTGTATATGTTCCCTTTGAGCAGAGACCGGTGAGGATAAGATCCTCAATTGAGCTGAAGCCATAACTTTCGTATGTGCTACCATACTTGCCCTTCCAGTAGTCAAGGTCACCCTGAGCAAGCTCCTCGAGTGAATCGAAGCTCTCTACCCAACCTGGAGATTCTACTGCAGGAAGATAATAAACAGCAGATGAACTTGGTGTGAATGTCACATCAGCTGACTCATGTGTAAGATTAGCTACCTGGATATCAAATGTGATATCTGTAGGAGCTTCCTTTGTGATTTCAGCGACCTTGTACTCACCAGTAGCGTTACCAAACTCATCAACAGCAAATGCTACGAAGGTGTAAACACCTGGATCGAGTTCGCTGTATGTAACCTGATCGTTACCCTTATAAGAGAGCATATCAAGTGTAGTTGGGAAGTCCATACCGAAGAGGAGACCAAAATACCAGCTGGAATACTTCAAGTCGTCAGCAGCACCTACAACCATATTGATATCGTTGAATTCAAGGTCTGGGTAATAGTACTCAAAGTCTTCCTGAGAGTAATATGTAGTAGCCCATGATGCTGTTGAACCCTTTACATCAACATCGAATACTTCTGGATAAGTCTCGGCTGGATCATAAGAGTATGTGATTGTCCAGTCTGCCTCCTTGTATGTAGCATCCTTTACATTTGTAGCTACAAGATAGTATACCTCGATAGAACCTGTGAAGTTGATCTTTCCGAAATATCCGCTAGCAGCGACATTCTTTCCTACAAGAGCAGAAAGATCCTGAACTGGATCAACGATTCTTACAGTTGCTCCATAAGGAGTCTTAAGGCTGTAAACATTGTTGTTAAGAGCAAGTGTACCACTTACACCAACATATGAGTATGGCTCATCGATACCGTAATATGTGATAACTGGCTCTGGAGCTGTAACAGCAGCCTCTGAAGCCTCAGCTACTGCCTCTGCAAGATATGCTGAGTCATTGCCATCGATAGCAACAACACCTGTAACATCATAAACCTTACCTGACTCAACCTCTACACCGTCAGCATAAACATATGCCTCACCGTCTGAGAAGATTGCACTTGTCTTTGTTACAGCAACTGCAACAAGACCCTCGATCTTAACTGAAGTCTCCTCATCAACATATGAGAGATCAGCGATTTCAATAGAACCACCCTTCTGCATAAGCTCTACAGAAGTAAGCTCATTCTTTGAACCAGGAGCAACAACCTTGATTGTTGCTGAACGAGACTCAGCTGAGTAGTTCTGGTCTACGTAAACGATATAGTTATCAACACGTGTAGCCTTTGTAGATACTACATGTACCCAATCAACGTCAGAAACGAGCTCGTAATCTGAGTTGGTTGTAATGTCGAGAGCAACCTCGCCGCCTTCTGCCTCAACTTCCTGAGCAGCAAGAACAGCAGAAAGCTCACCATTCTCGAATGTGATAGACTTGATGTCTGTTCTACCACGACCGTTAGCAGCGTAAACGAACACCTTAGCGTTACCACCATTGTTCTTTACCTCTACATAACCCTTCTCGTCTGAAATAGCAACGATCTTAGCATCCCATGAACCAATAACATTGAGAACGTCAACCTCAACCTCGTCACCTTCCTTAACACCTGCAACGCTATAGTCAATCTTAGCTGTCTCGCCTACCATAACGCCGATGTCAGATCTGTTCTCGATAACGAGATAGAATGGAACTTCCTTCTGGATTACATAAGACTCTTCACCAATGAAGAATGTAACTGTTGTCTCATCATCCTTAATTGAGATAAGAGGAGCATCAGCTTCACCCATTGTAGGAACAACAGCCCAAGTAGCACCTTCATCATAAGATACTTCCCACTTGCCCTCATTTACACGGAACTGTGGAAGAGCTGTGTATACTGGAATAGGGTTACCTTCTGCGTCCTTAAGAAGCTCACCATTGACAGCCCAATAGAATACGCCGTCAACTTCCTTAACTGAAACTACAGGAGCAACTGCATCGTCACCCTTTTCACCCTTATCACCATCCTTACCGTTAGCACCATCCTTAATAACTGCAGATGTACCGTCAGAGAAGAGAATAGTTACTCCATCAACTGTCTTTGTGACCTTTGATACCATTACACCGTTCTGAATAGCAGCAACGGTAGCCTGAAGGCCAGGGACTGTCTTTTCATTCAGTTCCTTAACCTGCTCCTCGAGTGTAGTGACTCTCTTATCGAGATCGTCTACCTTCTTCTGGAGGTCATCATCGTTGTAACATGCTACAACGCTGAGAGCAGCAGCAAAAAGCGCTGCAATAATACCTTTTCTCATAATTATTATTATTGATTATTATTTGGCAATGTGTTTCTTGACACTTGTAGAAATAACTACACCCTTGCTTGGATGAAGTACTTCAACATTCTGCTGAAGTGTTGCAATGTTGATAACATGTGAAGGATCAACCTTTACAGCATTCTTAAGTGAAAGACTCTTAAGGCTATTTGAAGAACCTGATCCAGCCTTCTTCATTGTTACAGGGAACTCACCAGCCTCATTCTGGAAAGTATAGATAGCATTGTTTCCTCCTGTTGCAGAGTCCATAGCTACAATACCGTAGTCGATGAATGTATATGTGCCACCATCTGAAAGACTAACGTCAAGTCCTGTAAGAATAATGTTACCGTTTGAATCAAGCTTACCCTGACATGCATCATACATGCTAGTTCCAGAAGTAATGACATATGACTTACCATCAATTACACAAGAACTCATGTAATAGATATCAAATGGATCATTGTCATCACCGATTGAAACATTAGTAGCAGCAGGCTCACCTGTACCACCCTTGAAGACGATATTACCATTGCTGAAGTCAGCCTTGGCTGGCATCATCCAATCGTCTGTCCAACCCTGCCATGCCTTTGCTGTATAGCTCTTGTCAGCAACAGCTGTAGCGATAGTAGTAGTCCAAGCGTCAGCAGAAGAATTAGGAGGAGTTACTGTCCAGCCACCGAGGAACTTCTTGAATGCCTCAGAAGCATTTCCGCCGTCATCGCCGCCACCGTTATCGCCGCCCTTCTTTGTAATCTTAGAAGGAAGTGGAGTAGCACGGCTTGTGATACCTACATAAGTACCATCATCTGCTGTTCCGATGTATCTTGTTGAAGCCCATGTTACATCACCGTTATCACTTGTACTGATTGTACCAGGGTTAAGGTCTGCTGAAGCACCATCTGATGCCATCTTTGCAGTAAAGATGATATAAGGCTCTGCACCTGGAGTATAGAAGTTACCACTTGCAATAAGACCATATACACCGAGAGATACTGTACCATACTTCTGAGTCTCATATGTACCAAGTTCCTCCTGAGCACGAACTACAAGGCTCTGAGAAGAAGCCACATACTCTGCCTCGATTGGAGCATTTGTAATGCCTTCCCACCCTGTGATAGAATAAGTCTTGTCCTTTTCCTTAGCGCTGATTGTCCATGTATCGTTCTGAGAGTTTGTCCACTCACCAAGCCAAGCCTCGTAACCTGTAGCTCCACCTGGGTTATCGTTACCGCCTTCCTTAGTGAACTCAGTATATGCGTAGTGTCCTGTAAGTGTTTCATCCTCCTTGAATCCGATAGCTACACCATAGTACTGACCTGGATCAAAGATATCGAAGATTTCGTAGTCAGTATCCTCATAAAGGAAGTCTGCGAATGTAAGATCATAACCGAACATAGCATAAAGCTCAATAAGATACTCTGCATCTTCAATGAACATTGGAGCAAGCTCGTCACTTACATAATCCTCAATTGCCATTCCGCTTGCATCAAGGGCGTCCTTAGCGAACAGAGTAATTGCATAAGAACCAGAAAGTGTTGGGTCTGCTACTGTATTCTGAATGAACTCAGCATCCTCGCCTTCATAGTCATTAACACCAAGGTACTCAACTGTCCAGTTAGAATCAACCTTCATGAATGAAGCGTTTCTCTGAGTTACCTTGAGAACACCATGATCTGCACCAAGGCTCCAAGTAATCTCAGCCTCGCGTGTACGATTGTCTGGTGTTGCCTGAGTTGTATTCTCAGCAATGCTAACATTAAGAGCTGTAGCTGTTACATTAAGTGTGATCCAATCTGCATCTGTAGATGCTGTAAGCATTGCATCATACTCATATGGGAAGGTAAACTCAGCTGCATCAGAACCAGTTACGATAGCCTCAGGTGCAAAGCCTGTAGACTTCATACCAAGCTGAACAATGCTAAGCTTAACAGTTTCATCCTCTGCCTTGATAGTAAGAGTTGCATAACGAGCCTCGAGAGACTCATTTGGCTGAGCTGTAAGAACAACCTTTGTGCCTTCCTTTGAACATGTCAACCAAGACTTGTCAACTGTTGCGTCATAAGCACCGTCAACAGCAACCTCAACAAAAGCCTCACCACCCTGTCCAGGGATAGAGAGATCGCAGTTAGTGACATCAATGGCTGGTACCACTACTTCGAGCTCATTATTATCCTTGCAGGATGTAGCTGCGAAGGATAATAGAAGAGCTGCTAGTATAAATAATATTTTATTTCTCATATTCACTTACTAGTTGATTTTAGTCATTGACGAAAGTCTAACGAATCTAGAGTTACCATAACCTGTGTACTCATCATTGAATGCATCAGCAGAATTGAATGAGTAGATGATGAATGAGTCGATCTTATAACCTTCCCACATACCGTTATCTGAGAACTTGAATGTCTTAGATGCCTCATCATACTTTATGTTAACACCACATCCCTCAGTCTTAGTAAGATAACCCTGTTCTGTATCCCAAGGACAAAGTCTGACTGTCAAACCACCGTCCGAGCCAAGTGTCTGGTATACGATAGACATACTACCGTTTGCCTCGTCATAGCCTACCCATACGTCCTTACCCTTAACGAAACCTGTCATGATAAATCCATCACGATTCTCAGTCTCCTTAAGAGTTACATCGGCAGAACCATTACTCCAAACAATCTTGTAGGTACCAGGAAGCTCATCGTACTCCTTGTATCCAGCTGGACGCTTACCCTTAAGAGTAAACACTCCATTAGTTACACTGTTATAGTTAGAAAGGTAGAAGAGATCTCTAATTGTATAACCATTGATTTCAAGTGGAGCATACATATGGAATCCTTCTGGAGTAATTGTGAACTGCATGATGTTATCGACAAGGATATCCTCACCATCTTCATCAACTTCTCCTGTAGGATAGTAAATGTGAAGAGTTCTGTTAGTAAGGTTGATAGAACCTGTAACATCAAGATCACCAATCTTACCCTCTACTGATGGAGCCTTGAAAGTGCTCTTAAGAGCATTGATTCCTGCAAGGTATTCATCTGCATTAAATCCTTCTGGAGCTCTAACAAGCTTGTAACGGTTACCTGTTCTCTTACCTCTCATGATGACCTCATCATCGTTGAAAGTAATAATTGAGAACTCGAAGTCTCCACCATAAGCCTCATACTTTGAGCTTGATGGTGTAGCGAAATAATGAAGTACCTCATTATATGTATCAAAGCTGATTACAGGACCATTGTCAGCTGTAAACTTGTAAAGGCTTGTAGCTGCCTTGTCTGTAAGCTCTGACTTTACAGTTACCTCCTTCTCAGCAAAATCGAGAACGAAAGTATATCCACCATACATTCTGTTTGCACCTGGATAATACTCCATGATCCAAGTTCCATCTCCGTCACAAAGAATCTTGTGAACGCCATCATTATATGACTCAAGTCTTGATGAAGGAGACTCCTCGAACACCTCAGTAGTATCCTTAAGACAAGACTGCATAGGGAACATAAGAGCAATTGCTGCAAATGCGCTAATAATATTTCTTATTTTCATATCCTCTAGCTTTTAGTCGATTGAAATATTAGTAAGGTCAATCTTTCCAGCAGTGATGTCAGCCTGACGACGAAGAACTGTTGCACGGAGCTGATCAATGTCAATACCCCAGCTGTCCTTCATGTAAAGTCTGACAACATCAAGTTTAGCTCTGATAGCATCAGCACCTGCTCCTGCAGCCTTAAGCTGCTCATCCCAGTAAGACTGAGGATTTGTAACATAGATTGAAAGCATCTCTGCGAAATCCTCACCTTCAGAATACTGAGCATAGCTACTGATGAAACCATTCTGACCAAACTCTGTGTTATAAGGTTCCTCACTCCAGCTATCAGCCACATAACCTGAACCGGTAATGAGCTTGAAGTCTACAGGGAAATCCTTTGTCTGGTTAAGAATATGAGTAAACTCATGGTGGATTGTCTTAATGTAGTAATAGTTAAGCGCATCGGCACCCTGAGCAAGGACATCAGGAAGGTAGTTGATTCCTGAAAGGAGGATCTTCTTACCGCCTTCTGCTGTACCAAGGATAAATGTACCGTTGTTTCTATACTCCCACTCTCCAATAAGGAAGAACATCTTAGGGAAGTATCCGCGTGTGAAAGAGATACCAGCGACCTCATCATAAGTATCGATACAGAGGTACTTTACAAGATGAGCCATCTTGATAGCACTATCGTAGTCTGCAGGAACTGTATAGTAGTTCATATCAGACTCGTTCATCTCGAAACGATACTTGAAGTCGATGTTATATGGATTGACATAGTTAACTTCAAGCCACTTGTCAAATGCATTCTTCTCGTAGCTGTCAGCTGTGATTACACTGTTAGGATCAAGTGCATCCTCCTGGCAGGCAGTTGCGCTGAAAATTGCTGTTGCAATTGCTGCAATGATAAAAATATTCTTATTCATTTTCATACTCTGTCAGAATTAGCGTTTATTAGCCTCATAACCTGCATCGATAACCTTCTTAGGGATCTGGATAGCACGTCTTGGGTCTCTTACCTTAAGTTTGTCAACAACCTTCTCAGGCTTTCCGCTCATGTCAATTACACGACGCTCGATTTCAATACCGTAACGGTTAACATCGAACCATCTCTGACCAAGAGCAAGACCTTCAACTCTCTTAAGAAGAAGAACGAACTGAAGAAGGCTCTCCTGAACTGAACCGTCTGCATCAATATCAAAGCCTGGGTTGAGCTTCTTCTTAACAGTTGACTTATCCCATGCAGAATAGTCAATGCCTGCCATCTTTGTAACGATCTCCTCAGCCTTATAATCACCACCTCTCTTTGAGATGTTAGCCAGCCAAGCGTTCAGATCCTCAACAGCAGAATCATACTGTCTGTCAAGAATCTTAGCCTCAGCTCTCTCAAGCAAAGTCATATCTGTTGTGAATGCAGGATATACTGTACGGTAGTAACCAATCTGAGCAACTGGGTCTGTGTACTCGAAGAGGTAAGGCAACTTCCAGAAGATAGTCTTATCAAGGTTTGTTGCTGTGTAGATCTTCATGTTTGAGTAGTAGAAACCACTGTTGTTGCTGCCAAGGAGTGAAGCAAGAGCAATACCTGTCTCATTCTCAGCAAGGT
Source organism: Bacteroidales bacterium (assembly GCA_024402125.1). Classification (GTDB taxonomy): domain Bacteria; phylum Bacteroidota; class Bacteroidia; order Bacteroidales; family UBA932; genus Cryptobacteroides. The sequence continues at coordinate 2,735 of JAKSJT010000041.1, read as the reverse complement.
ACTTACCATGGACCGAAGCAAAGACCCATCTTAGAGTATGCTGTAAGAAGCAAGAGGTTGCAGCTGAGACCAGCGTCAATATAATGCTCCATGATCACATCCTCATCCTGAGTAAGGCTAGCAACATTCTTCCAGTCACGAAGAAGTGAAGATGGCTGTGTACCAAGACATGCATCTGCCCACTTGATAGCCTCTTTCCAATTCTCATAATAGAGATAGAATCTTGTTGCGAAAGCATAAGCTGCCTTCTTGTTGAAGTGATACTTAGGAACAGTAAAGTAATGATCGCTTACGTATGGAAGAGCTGCCTGGAGGTCCTTGTCAATAAAGTCATAAACCTCTGCAACAGTATTTCTCTCATACTTAGGGTTAAGACCCTGCTCTGGCTGAAGCATGTATGTAATACCAGGATCAGTAGCAGCTGTCTCTTTTGAGTATGCCTGTGCAAATACAGTTACAAGGATGAAGTGGTTGTATGCACGAGTAAGAAGAGCCTCAGCATATTCTGCCTGAAGGCCGCTCTTCTCTGGACCACCCATATTATCGATAGCCTCGATAGCCTGGTTAGAAGCAGCAATAGCGATGTAGCTGTTTCCCCAAAGGTTCTCTGTATCCTCGTTATCTGTTTCTGTAATATCTTCCCAGAAATAAACCTGGTCAATGAAACGGTCGTGATTAGGGTTGTTCTCACCGTAATCATCAACATTATCAGAAGAGAACTCGGTTACAAGCATGTAATCGGTCTCAGGGTAAGCTGATGTCAGGAATGCTCTAATCTTCTCCTGATTATTGAGCTCTGTTCTGTTATCAGGCATCACATCAAGGAACTTGTCACAAGATGTAGCCACGAGAGCGAGAGCTGCTAATGCGTATATGAATTTGTTCATTTTCATAATATATCCCTCCATAGATTAAAGACCGATCTTAAGTGTGAAAGTGAACTGCTTTGGAAGCGGAACTGCCACACCACCAGTGTTGAAGAATTCAGGGTCCTGTCCATTGAGCTTCTTGTCTGCGTAAAGAAGGAAGAGGTTAGTTGCCTGGAGCTTAAGACCAAGGCTACCAATCTTCATCTTAGAAACGATGCTCTTAGGGAAGTCGTAGCTGAGAGAGATTTCCTTCATACGAATGAAGTCACCCTTTGCAACACGCGCTGAAGAGTAGTTGTATGCGTTGTAAGCATAGCTGAGCTGAGAATCCTGCTTGTTCTGCCATGAGCTGGCAATTACAGGAATGCTTGTATAATTCTCATCTCCTGGTACAACCCATCTGTTTTTGAATTCCTTTGGCATAGAGTCAAGGTCATTGTATCTGCTGCTGAAAACAGGATCAAGACGAATAACATTACCAAATGAATATGTAAGGAACACGTTCAATCTGAGGTTCTTCCACTGGAATGTATTTCCGAGTGAACCAACGTCTGTAGGATCTGCGTTTCCTGAATACTCAAGGAATGCGAGCTTCTCTGGCTCAGACTCCTGGAAGTAGATACCTGTTACAGACTCTTCACCTTCCTGATCCTTGAATACAGGAAGACCCTCTGAGTTAAGTCCTACAAATGGAATTGAGAAGATACCTCTTACTGGATAACCCTCCTGTGCGAAACCGTTACCTGTGATAAGGTCGATCATTCTCACTGTAGTCTTAAGGTCTGTAACCTCATTGTGTGAGTGAGAGTAGATGAAGTTAGTTGTCCAAGAGAAATCCTTTGTCTTAACATTTGTTGTTGTGAGTGAAACCTCAACACCGTCAGACTTCATGGTTGCGATATTACCGTACTTCTGAACCTGTCCACCGATACCCTGTGTGTTGATGATACCGATAAGGTCGTAGTTGTTACGTGTATACCAGTCGAGAGTGAAGTTGATTCTGTTATCGAAGAGACCAGCCTCGAAACCGAGGTTAAGCTCCTTCTTCTTCTCGTATGTAAGATCTGTATTAGCAAGATCCTGGATGTAAAGCATAGACTCACGAACACTTGTGAAAGGTCTCCAAGGTGTTGTAGAGTTGATAATTACAGCAGAGTTAGTAACTGTTGAAGGACCACGGTCAGCTGTAAGTGAGTAAGATGCCTTGAAGCTAAGGTGTGAGAGTGTTGGGAAGAGACCTCTCATGAAGCTCTCCTGGCTTGCATTCCAAGCACCAGAGATGTTCCATGTAGGAAGCCATCTAGCCTGACGGCTCTTACCAAGCTTGTTAGTACCCTCATAACGGTATGTTCCGTTAATTACATAACGACCATCATAAGAATATGTACCATTTGCGAAGAAAGCAGCACTACGGTCATGTCTGTTAGTCATTCTGTAGTAGTTACTGTTCTCCTCAGAACCTCTCTTGAATACGCGATAGTCGTAGTTAGGTGTTTCACCCATACCGTACTGGATACCCCAAGCACGGAACCACATACCATGACGCTCAATGCTGTTGATTTCTGTACCACCATAGAGGTTAACAATATGCTTACCACCAAATGTCTTGTTGTAGTTAGCTGTAGCACGGAAATCGTAACTTGTCATAGAGTTATCTTCACGCTCGTAGATACCACCCACTGGAAGTACTGAAACTGGAAGTGAGTATGGGTTATCTGGGTCAGTGTAAAGATAAGGGTTGCTGTTACGGATAGTTGATGTACTCATCTCACGATATGCGAGAGCCTGGGTTGAATCATCAAGGAGATAAGGCTCCTGTGATGTAGGAGTAGACTTAGCAGCACCGATAGCACTAAGCTCCAGACC
>JAKSJT010000409.1 GCA_024402125.1 Bacteroidales bacterium | reverse complement strand
AGTTTCTTTTAACAATTCACCTGCTAAAATCACAACCGGAGAACCTTCATAGTACTTATTTGGTACTAATGGAAATAACTTCTGATATCGATTTGCCATTGATTCTTCTCCTTTTTTATAATTCTGGAAGTTCTTCCTCATAAGATGCTGTATGTGTCATATTATCACATTTCGCATTATCAAGCATCTGAGCCTGCTGTTTCTGAAGTACAAGATCCGGTAATGCAGCCGTATAGATACAACCGATTATATTAAACCAGAAGGTCCATGCCCAGGCATGTACTATCTTATTATCGTGTCCTTTCATCTCTGCAATCTGTGCCTCGTACTGTCGAATAGTTTCAGACAAAGCCTTATCTCCAGCCTCACCCAATTCTTTCCTTTGCCTCTCTGCATCTGCCTTATATAACTGCAGCTGTTGCTCAGACTTAGTCCTAAGTTCTTCTAACTGCTGCTCATAGTGGTTCTTTGAAGATTCAAGTTGACCTTCAAACTGTTTCTTCTGAGACTCAATTTGGTTAAGGAATTGAGTTTTCACATCATTAAGGGTGCGTTCTGCCTGTTCCTTTGCCGATGCTAACTGTTCTTTGGCTATCGCCTCCTGTTTTCTTAGAACTTCTTTATTCTCGGCTACAACCTTTTCTTTATCTGTCTTCTCTGATTCCAATAATGCAGAGAGATTGTCAACTTTTGTCTGCAAGACATCACGTGCAGATACAGCATTTGCTATGTCCGAAGATAATTTTTCCACTTTTTCATCTTTCGTAGCAACATCCAACTTCAGCCGGTTATTCTCTTCTTCCAAAAGGGAAACACGAGCGGAATCATTACCTCCTTTGCTTTTCACAATTAGATAACCAATAATTCCACCGATTACAATTCCTACTATAATATAGACGATTTCCATAGTTATTTATATTTTAGATGCTTTCTTTACGCCACCATCAGCAGGGCAGTTCCTATCATTGCTGTTATTCCATGCCGCTTGTTAAGTGGAGGCTCATACGTAAGATATTTACTTATCAACAGGTTTTCCAGTTCTCTACGATTGTCAGCACACCTTATTATATTGTATAGTTCACCATCAATCTTCGCACATCGAAATTTCTCACGCATGGCAGAGATAGTATATCCTTTTGCCATCGTTTTCGTTTCTTCTGCATATAGTCCCAGTTCTTCTGCCACCATCCAGTAGTTCTCGTCATGCTCAATCAATCTCCAGAATGGTTCATGCTGCATGTGAAAGTACGGTTTACTTATATCACATGAGAAAGGACAGGTTGATGGTAGCTTCTCTGCCCATATCCTCTTGAACTCATCAACAAGCTCATCCGTCAGCTCTATTTCAGGCGTAGAGATTGAACCGCGTTCAATGAGACTCATTACGGCAAGCAACAACACCGCCTTGTGTGGAGCAGGTTTTCCTTTCAGTTTTGCCGTATGCAAATGAGCAAAGTGATACACGTAATATTTAATGTCCATACAATTATATTATCTTTGAAATCAGAATCTTTTTGTATGGTTTATCCATTCCCATGAGTGCCGCCATGCTGTCTTTCATTAGCACTTCACCCTTTTGGAGATTTGTTAATTCTGCCTTCAGTTCATTGAGCGCATTGCCACTGACACCAAACAGACTCTTCAATATCTGATCATTCTGCGATGGCTGCCTCATGAATATTGGATATTGAGCATTTGCCAAGAAATCTATCTGTTTATTCTTGTAATCAGCCATTTGCTGAGTTGCGAGAATAATACTCATTCCCTTATTACGTCCCTCTGCAACAAGTTTCTCCAGAGGCTCATTCTTGAATTCAAGCATGTGATGCGCCTCGTCAATGACTGTAAAGTGACGCAACTGAACCCTTTCCTCAGTCTTCTCCTGTTGATCGAGAGACTCATAAATGCCATAGAGTTTGGATATGGTGAAATATACTATAGCCTTGGCTGCAGCACCTTCCTTTGGATATTTATGGAGGTCAATGATGTAGCAATCATCGACAAGGTTTATTTCATCCTGTTCAGCAAATATATGAGTTGAGACAATCTGGTCAAGAACAGATTTCACGCTATCCATCTTGTCCTTGTCCTTATCATCCTGCAGATTAGTATATGCGTCATAAACCTTCTTGAAAGTAATAGCACTGAGCCCGTTCTTCTTATATGCATCAGCTATGGCTTTCTGGAGCCTTGCTTCCATGTTCGCGCCTATGTTTGCTTTTGATATGGCACATAGAGCTGTAGCAAGTGTTGTTGCATACAATGTAACCTCATTCATAGTCTTGCCTTCAAAATCCTTGAATGGATTAAAAGGAAGTGGAGCATCGATAGGGTTGAGGATTGCTTTTCTGTCAGTATCAAATAGTTCAAGCCATGAGTCATTTGCAGGATCAGAGAACTCGCCCTTATAATCGAACAAGAGAAAGTTTACAGGATAAGCAGAGTCTGTTGACAGTTTTCTTAATTGGTTTATCAACAATGCAAGAAGGTTTGATTTTCCAGAACCTGTAGAACCACCAATTATTATCTGAGTGTTCGTTACATTAGTAGAGTTCATTTCAAGAATAGCATCCATGCCATTCTCATATTTACCGATAAGAAGGTCTAAAGCTGGTATTTCAAGCATACCCCCTCCACTTCTTCTGTTTGGACTATAAGTCAACCATTCATTAACGGCTCCCTCCTTCATAAGAATGTCACGACCACGAAGCAT
>JAKSJT010000408.1 GCA_024402125.1 Bacteroidales bacterium | reverse complement strand
ACATTTGTTGGGTTCACAGCCTTGTCCGTTGAAATCATAACAAACTTCTTTGTCTCGTATTTGACTGCCAAGTCTGCGATTACTCTTGTTCCATAGATATTGTTCTGGACAGCCATTCCTGGGTTATCCTCCATCATAGGAACATGCTTGTATGCTGCAGCATGGAATACATAATCTGGGCGATGCTCAGAGAAGATGATTTCCATGTGCTCCTTGTTGGTTATGCTGGTTACGATAGTTGCTGCCTTGATTGATGGGAACTTGTTCTTCATCATAAGACGGATATCGTGCATAGGAGTCTCCGCCTGGTCGATAAGAATCATCTCGGCAGGATTGTATACAGCCACCTGGCGAACCATCTCGGAACCGATTGATCCGGCAGCTCCTGTAATGAGGATCTTTTTGCCGGTAAGAAGAGCTCCGATAGCGTCCATGTCGATTTTGATCTGCTCACGAGGGAGAAGGTCTTCGATATCAACCTTGCGAAGCTGGCTTGAAAGGTCACTCTTTCCATCCCAAGGCTGGGCGAGGGAAGCCATGAGAATGTTGATCTTGTTTTTCAGCAGCTGGTTGATAAGGTCGTTCTTCTCACGGAAGTTATCTGTCTGAAGAGGGGATACGATAATAGTATCGACATTGTGTCTCTGCATTGAAGGGATGAGGTCGTCATCCTCATTTCTAACCTTCACACCAAGGATCCACTCAGCAGGTGTTTCATCTCCATCTGGGCGGATGAATCCTTCCACTGCGTATTCTGCAGATTCAAGGTTTCTGATAGATTTTGCGAGGGAGATACCACCCTCACGGATACCATAGACGTATGCTTTATGAGCTGATTTTCCTGTACGGAATGAATCATACAGGACTTTTACTACGATTCTGACAAACCATATAAGGAGAGTAGACAGAATAAATATCACGCAGATTCTTTTGAATCCTGGAATGATAATAAGCTCCTGTCCGCAATTGAAGGCATAGAAAAAAATTGAAGACGCTAGAGTCAGAACTCCACCGATTCCCATTGCAGCAAGGATTCTGCCAAGGTCAACAAAGGATGAATAACGCACAATACCACTGAATGTGTGGAATTTCTTAAATCCAACCACGCAGAACAAGGTGGTAAGAATAAGGCCTAAGGTAACAGGCCAGAAATCATTCAAAAAACCAATTAAACTACTATAAGCAAGATATGTTGCTACATATCCGGAGAACATTACAATAGCACAATCAAGACTAAGGATTCCCCAGTAAGGCAGAGCTTTCTTGGAGAAATACCATCTTGTTAGTTTGGTTAAATAGTGCATTACTATGAGATATGCTAGAAAGTTAAGTTTATACTATGTTACAAAACTAATTAATAATTGTAAAAGAAACAACGATTGCATTAACTCATTCGTTTGGTAATGAATAAGTTAGTAAGAGTAAATTACCCCCCCTATAATCTTTAATTAATTGATAATCAAATTATTATAGTCAATACTTCTCCTCGCTAAATGAGATGATTGTCATGGCCATGTGTTGTTTTTTTTGCTGTTTGTTTCTAATTTTAGGTACTATTTAAACACAACCACAATAACTTTTTTTACATGAACGCTAGAAAACTATTAGTATCAGCTCTTTCCATGTTTATGATGGGAACAGCTGCTTTTGCTCAGCTTGGTGAGAAACCGGCAGCTCCAGCTGCAGGACCGTTCACAGTGAAGCTCGGTGAGACTCTAAACGGTAAAATTGTCACTTCCCCTAAGATTACAGCAGAAGGTGTAGTTCTCGAAAGGGGAACAAAGATTAAGGTTAAGGCTGTTCCTTCTAAGGGATACAGCTTTGATAGTGGATATCAGGTTACATCAACCAGATTCGGTTATGGAACATTCAAGGAGTATATGACTCAGGAGTTCGAGGTAGAAGTTGGTGCTGACATTATGGTCGGTGCTTCTTTCATCGAGTCCTCTAAGCTTAAAGGCCATAAGGTGATTTCTGATGTTGTGTATGCAAAGCCAGGAGTCAAGACTCTAAAGTATGATGCATTCATCCCAGACGGAGCAAAGAACCTTCCTGGTATTGTAATTATCCACGGTGGTGGATGGGGATCCAACAACGAGGATATCATGAGAGGTCTTGCTAGAGAGCTTATCAAGGGTGACAGATATGTAGTATTCAGCATCGACTACAGATGGCAGAATAACGGTGATGGTGACGATGAGCCTAATACTATGACAGACCTCATTGCAGACTGCTACGGTGCGATCCTTCATATCCAGGAGCATGCAGCTGAGTATGGTCTTGACCCTACTAAGCTAGGTGTAACTGGTGACAGCGCAGGCGGACACCTTGCTGCCGCAGTAGCAAACGACGTGGAGAGAGTCGGTGGAAATGGTTTTGGAGTAAAGCCAGGAGTATATGAGGTTCTCCCTACATATATGCCTAAGGGAATGACACCTGACAAGGCTAGAGAAAGCCTCAAGGCTATCAAGGCATCAGCTCCATCATATGGCATCTTCTCAGTTGCCGGTATCAGAAGATTCTTCAAGAACCTTGGCTCTGACGAAGAGGCAGCAGCCCTTGCACCACTTGACAATATTCCTGATCCAGCTAAGAGAGCAATCCCTACATGGCTTAATAGAGGTAGCGTGGATGGCCTTATCTCTGACGAGTCTACCGTTGAATATTTCGAGGCTATGCAGAAGGCAGGACAGGAAGTATACTATGTAAAGGTTGCCGGTGCA
>JAKSJT010000407.1 GCA_024402125.1 Bacteroidales bacterium | reverse complement strand
GCACCGGATTCCCAAGTCCAGCCGTCCTCGGAGATAAGGCCACCGCCTCCTGTTCCAAATGTATAGTACTTACCATCACACTCCATGATTGTTGAAGGGTCATGAATATATGGCTTTCCGATCTGAGCTGATGCTGCAATAGATAGAAGTGCAGCTGCTGATGCAAGAATAATCTTTCTAGTCATGGCTATTTAGTTGTAATAGTAAGGTTCTTGACAGGATTGCCTGCCTCATCAACGAAACGAACGCAGAAGTCGCTCATACCTGGGCCATTGATAATGGCGCCCCAGATGACATTGCGACCCTTCTTAAGACTCAGGCGAGCGGACATTGCATCATCCATGACCATTCTGCGGTCACCTGAAAGGATGAGTGCCTCCTCACCATTAAGCCACCACTGAGATGCGGAGTTTGAACCTACAGCCAGTCTGATATTGTCAATATCCTCCGGAGCATTGACAACTGTACAGACATAGAATACAACGCCGTATACATCCATCTTAAGTCCAGCAGCATAGCGGAAAAGCTTAACATTGAAAAGCTTGCTGTCCATTGCATGCCACTTGAGTGTTCTCTTCTCTATCTTTGGTTCCGGCTGAGTTGGAGCACCACCACCGAACATGAACATAGGCTGAGGAGTAAGATCCACAGTCACCTTCTCCTTCTGTCCATCCTTAGGAAGAGTCATTGAGAACTGTCCCGGGAAGTACTGATGAGAGAAGGCCTCACGGATATAGCTGTCAACAAAAGGAGTATTCGAGCGGTTAGGTTTTGCAATCGGCTCCAGCATAAGCCATCTTCCGATAAAACCGTCCTTGTCAGGGGTAGCCGACGGCGTAGTCACAGGAGTGAAATACTCTTCCAGAGTCGGAGAAGTAGGAGTCTGTCCAGGGATAATCTCTGCCTGCCTAGGTCTAGGAGCAGAGTTTTGAGGGGCAGCCTGTCCGCCTGGAGTCTGAGCTAGTGAAGCAAGACTGCAGAGAAGACAAACCGCAGAAGTAATCAATTTGTTACTCATAGGAAAAGGGGTTAATTGTTATCAGTTCTAAGTGTTGTTTAAAGATACCTAAATTATGCTGAATTATTCACCAAATATCTCTTCTTTTTAAAGAATGGCTTATTTTTAAAAGCGATTGAGTCAAATTTTTGGTGCTTATTTGGTATCTTGCATACATAAATCGACCCCGATGAAAAAAATACTGACAGCTATCCTGTTGGCTCTCATTTTCCATACCCTGCAGGCTGAGCAATATTACTATTTCAATCACTATACAACCAGTGACGGACTGCCTAGCAACTCCGTTCTTAAAGTTGTCCAGGACAGCTACGGATTCATGTGGATAGGAACTCGTGACGGAATCGCCCGCTACGACGGCCAGCAGTTTACACATATGCCTACCGAAACCGGATCCTACATCATGGGAGGCAGAACCTACAGTCTCCATGTAGACCAGGATGGTGACATATGGTTCTCTACCAGTAAAGGAACCGGATACTACAACCCCTCAACTGGTGCAATCTTCAGAATAGAAGCGGCGGAGAGATATTTCAACCACATTGACTCAGACAAAAGCGGCAATATCTGGCTTATCGGAAATGAAATCTACCGATTCAGAAAAGAGACCAAGTCTCTTGTCAAGTACTCCAAGGATGAGACATTCCAGCCCGATGATATCGCCATTGACACATATGGTACAGTATGGATAACTTCAACAGAAGGAAACATCCATGAGTATGACCAGTCAAGTGACCGGTTCTCAAACGAGATAAGAGGAAACTACCACCAGATAATAACTCTTGACAGAGGAAAGATCCTTGTGAGCACCTCCGACAAGAAGGTCATAATCATGGATACTGTCAACGAAGTCGGCGAGGAGATATTTGACTCAAACCGTGACCTTGACGGAAGTCCGATCCTCTGCCTTATGGACAATCAGGGTGAAGAGTTCTGGATCGGAACCGAATCCGGCATCATTGTCTATGATAACAAGGCAAGAAAGATCAATGCTCTTATCCATGAGTCAGAGAATAACATCCATGCAATAAGTGCCAGTTATTCTACCTGCATCACCAGGGACATCGAAGGCAATGTCTGGATAGGTTCTTTCTACAAGGGACTCAACCTCTGGAAAAACAAGAATGATGCATACGAGCTGATTATCAAGAATCCGACACAGAACTCCATCGCAGGAAAGATCGTCCGCTCAATTGTAAAGGGTCAGGACGGGAACCTCTGGTTCGGCTCGGAGGATGGATTCCTGGACTCATACAACCCTAGGACAATGAATTTCTCTCACCATCAGTTCGAGAAGAAAAGAATAAACATCCAGGATGTGATGGTTTCCGGGGAGAATCTCTGGGTAGGAACATTCGGGGACGGACTCTACGTGTATGACCCTTCAAATAGAAGAGTCCTTAAGCACTACTCCTTCCCATCCAACATGGTCATAAGACTGCTTAAGACAAGCGGAGGAAAGATTCTGGTAGGAACATATAAAGGTCTGTACGAGTATAGCGGAGAAAAGGACTCGTTCTCTCTTATACCAGGAACAAGCAACTACTTTATCCATGCCATCAAAGAGGACAGGAAGGGTGAACTCTGGATTGGAACCTACGGCGACGGAATATTCCTTTTTGACAAGAGCATGAACCTTATTGACCACATGTCAGCCAGCAGTGAGGATGGATCCCTGAAATCTAACTTCATCACTTACTTCATGGAAGATTCAAGGGACAACATGTGGGTTGCAACTGAAGGTGGT
>JAKSJT010000406.1 GCA_024402125.1 Bacteroidales bacterium | reverse complement strand
CTTGAATGTTGGAGTCTTGACTATATACTCAAGGATACGGCGAACGTTAAGGTCGAGATCCTCAACTGAAAGGGAACCATTGTTTACAGCAGCAACGATTCTGTCGATCTCGTTCTGATTACCTGGCTCCATGAGGTCATTACCTGCATGAACTGCAGCTACTGTTCCCAGCTTATTTCCCCAGTCAGTCATCACGATGCCCTTGAATCCCCACTCTTTTCTGAGGATATCTGTAAGGAGACGACGGCTCTGCTGAGTGTACTCACCGTTCATCTTGTTATATGAAGACATCACTGTCCAAGGGTCAGACTCCTTGATTGTGATCTCAAAGTTCTTAAGGTAGATCTCACGAAGAGCTCTTTCACCGATAATGGCATCGTTCTCATTTCTGTTGGTCTCCTGGTTATTTGCCATGTAGTGCTTTACAGAAGTACCTACGCCCTGGCTCTGTGCGCCACGAACATATGCTGCTGACATCTTACCTGAAAGAACAGGATCCTCTGAGAAATACTCGAAGTTACGTCCGCAGAGAGGGTTTCTGTGAATATTCTGTCCAGGAGCAAGGAGCACATCAACTCCGTACTCATAAACTTCATTACCGATAGCAGCAGTTACCTGCTCAACAAGGGATATATCCCATGATGAAGCCAGAAGTGTTCCTATTGGGAATGCTGTACAATAATAGGTCCTTGACTCCCCTTCTCTAGTTGGGCTAATACGAAGACCGGCAGGACCATCTGCAAGAACTGTTGCAGGGATACCTAGTCTCTCTATCTTACGGGTACATCCTGCAGCACCCTGAACGAGGTCTGTAATACCTGTCGAGATACCGCCGGCATTGACTGCACGGCCACCACCTACACAAAGAGTAGCCTTCTCCTGAAGGGTCATAGCCTTTATGACTTCGTCAATATTGTTAGGTGAAAGTTTTGGCTGAGCCACTGCTGCAAGTGATGTAGCGGCAAGCAAAGCCACTGGAATAAATATCTTTTTCATATATGTTGATTGTTTATTCGTTGTAGTTGTCAATGATTATCTGGAGAACATAGTTGGAGCTTTGTCAAAGTATGTCTCAGTAGCCTCAATTACAATGTTCTGTTTCCTTTCCACAAATCTTATATAGAATGTGAGCATGTCATGAAGCGATGTTGACTGAGGGAGCATAGCGATCATATGGTCCGCATCCTCAACAGTCACGCTGTAATGAGGATACTTGTTTGCCTTGAACTGTTCCTTCAGGAATCCGCCACCGAATGCTCCGAAATCAATTCCGCTAAAGCTTGATGAGCTATATGGAACAAGCTGGTCTTTGGTTCCATGGAAAAACAAGAATGGACAAGGTGCATTTTTCCAAGTAGGCTCAGAAGGGCCTCTTTTCCACACTCCACCTGCCTGAGAGATAACTCCTCCGTAGTTGAACCCCTCCGGAAGATGAGACTTCGCAAGTGGCATTTCATTACAGATCATCCACTCAGCAGTTACACTGTTGATGGCACCTGCACTTGATCCGCACAGAATAATCTTTTCTGTATCGATGTTCCACTTCTCAGCATTGTCAATAAGGAACTTGGTTGCATCGAAAAGGTCCTCAACTCCTAGATCAATTGCGTATGAATACGCATCAGCGAAATGATCCTGAGCTGGGAATCCACTCTGAGGAAGGCCGTGGCCCTTCTTATACTTTCTGATTCCTAATCTGTAGTTGATGCTCACGCCCAGGAATCCCTCCTTTGCGAAGAACTGTGCAATCTGGGTTCCGTTCTCCTTTGAACCATTCTCCCATGCTCCACCGAATACATATACAAATACAGGACGCTTTCCATCAACAATTGCAGAAGAGTCCAGATATGTGTCCAAAGTAAGTTCCTCTCCGTCTTTTACCGCAAAGACATGTGTCTCCTTTGCAATACCTAAAACACGTGGGTTGATCTGTGCATAGCACTGTGTAAGTGACAAGATTGTAAATAGAAGTAGAATGATTCTAGTTTTCATATGTGATTGTGTTATAATCATAGTAGTTATCCAAAGATAATCTATTTTTTTGTGAATCAGAATGTTTGAGCATACTGAATAAATAATTCAAAAAAATGTGGAATTTTTGAGTATGTGCCAAGATTTGGCACACCAGCATACGACCTTTGCATCAAGAAAGAACGAAACATTAAATCTGAAAGCGTATGAAAAAGACAATCACACTAATCTCTACAGGAGTTCTAAAGATCACTGCAATTGTTGACAGAGGACCAATATTCGTTGTACTATCTATTATTGCCATCATATGGCCATTTATCCTTGCTGTATCGAACATTGACAACACTTGCTACTACGCTGTCACAAGATACGACCTTGCAGGTATCTATGAGCAGATTATCTTCGATCCACTTATTCTTGCTGTTCTTCTCAGCGTTGCCGGATTTGTAGCAACTGCTCAGGTGTTCCTTCTTTACAAGTACCTTGAGCCTGGTCTTACTTCGTTCAGCACAGCCAAGGTTGAGATTGAAAGAGCCATATCAGATTCTGAAGAATCAAAAGCATACCAGAACAATGGTGCAGAACCTGCTCCTCAGATGTAAAACACCAAGGCACACTTGCGGAATAACATACGCAGATATTATGAATATTTGATACAAACATTCCGCAATATTTGTATATTTGTGCCTATAAGACATCGCAATACATAATGCAGAAAATATACGATCAGACTCAACAGCATCTAGAACATACTCCAATGACCTTCTTAAGAGAGAAGATCAATCAAATAAAATAGGATG
>JAKSJT010000405.1 GCA_024402125.1 Bacteroidales bacterium | reverse complement strand
GAGTAGAGAACTTGATAGTTGTATCCTTGCTTACCATGTTAAGGGAGTGCTTCTTGATTGAGCTCTGGACAGGAAGCATGAGGTAGTCCTTACCAACCATAAGACGACCACCGAGTACAACAAGCTCAGGGTTGAAGATGTTGATGATACCGGCAAGACCTCTACCGAGAACTTCACCGATCTTTGCCATCTCCTCAATACAGAGAACATCCTCGTCCTCCACAGCCTTAAGGATATTGCGAAGTCTGATTTCCTCACCCCTGTTGAACTTCTCAGAAAGTGAAGAAGCCTTACCGTCCTTGAGCTTCTCAATAACGGCTCTATGAAGGGCGATACCTGCAGCACCAGTTTCAAGACAGCCCACCTTACCGCAGCGGCAAACCCGGTTGTTGTCAAGCATAGGGAAGTGACCGATCTCTCCTGAGAATCCAGAGATACCATAGAAGAGCTTTCCGTCGTTGATGATACCCATACCAAGACCCCAGCTGTCATTGATGAAGAGGACATTCTTCTCTCCATTGACAACACCGCAGAGGTACTCTCCGTATGCCATAGCTCTAGAGTCATTCTCAGCAACAACAGGAATACCGAGTTCTCTCTGGTAGATTTCATTTACAGGGAGCTCGTTGTCTCCGAAATATGTGTAGCTTGATCCTGTCTTGAAGTTTACTCGACCTCTAAGGCTGATGCCGGCACCCTTGATAGAGCTCCAGCTGATTCCAAGCTTACGGACATGCTCACGGATAAGGATTCCGAGGTTCTTGTGAGAATCAGGACCTACACCAACCTGGAAAGGAATCTCTTTCTCAAAGTTGATGAGTTCACCTTTGAAGTTCACGATAGCGATGTTTATATGGTGGTGTCCGCAGTCGATGCCGATGAAGTGTCCAGCGTCTGGATTAAGGCCATAGATACTAGGACGTCTACCGCCTGATGTTCCCTGCTTTCCAAGATCAAGCAGATAACCAGCCTCCAACAATTCAACTACCAACTTTGTGACAGTCGGAACACTTGCTCCCAATTCATCGCTAAGATCGGCAATGCTATAGTTACCATTTGTGATGCAAAGTGACAAGATTTGTTTTTTCAAATTTGCACTTTTGCTGGTCATATCATCTAAAAAAGTTGATTTCATCATAGTGAATTGCTTTAGCGCTTTTTATTAAAAATGTGGTTTGGGTCAAAATTACTAAAATTAATCCATATTTAATAAAATTTTTTCAAATATTTTTAGCCGTTTTTCTAATTTTTTAGACTAAGCTCCAGGTTTACATCCGAAAATGAGTAGTTGATTCTTTTTTTATATATTTGTAAGTTAAACTAAGTCTTCGCTGTTTACAACAAATATGAGTAATAGTATTAGAGATAGAGAGTTCCGTTTGTCAATAAGGGGTAAGCTGATTCTTAGCCTCAGTCTTATTGGTATCACTCTTCTGGTGTCTTCTGTCATATCTATGATGGAGTATACTAGGATGAGTACTTATGTCAGTGATCTTATTGCCGGCAACATCAGAAGTATCAACTCCGCTCAGAAACTCTCTGAGCTTAGCAGTACATACAATCTAGACCTTCTTACAGTAATTGGAGATGATGGTCAGAATGTCCTTGTCCCAACCTTTGATGAGGATGAATTCCTGAACAGCTGCGATACCCTTAAATCAACTGTCAGCAATCCGGCTGTTCTTCAGCTTGCTGATTCTGTCATGTACTCCTTCTCGGCATATATGCTCACTTCCTATGAGCTCAAGAACGTCCTTCTGGATGACTTCACTGATACAAGAGACTGGTACTTCTTTACATTGCAGCCTAAGTACAAGGCTCTTAAGACATATATCGACAGTATGACTGAAGTGATTTACGGTGATCTTCAGAAGAACTCGTTCACATTCCAGAGAGGTTTCTACAGGAGTATTGTGCCTGGTTTTGTGGCAGTGCTTGTAGGTCTTATCCTTATCCTTCTTCTTATGTTCTTCATGATTGCATACTATGTCAATCCTCTGGCCAAGATGCTGAAGCACCTCCAGGCATATAAGGATGGTACAAAGAGGGACTACGAGTATACCTTTGAGGGCAATGATGAATTGTCAACTCTTAATAATGATATCAGGGAGATAGTGGGGGAGAATATTCAGCAGAAGAAGAGAGTCTCTGCTCTGAGGGATGCCCTGTCACAAAAGAGCATGATTTAATCCGGCCATATGAATATCAAGGTAATTTCCAGAAATGTGGGAGCTGCGCTTCTTGTCAGCTCACTGTTTATGCTCCTTTCAGCAGGCGTGTCCGTTCTGAAGGGAAACGACAGTGCGCTTGCTGCGCTTCTTATCAGCTTTACTTTGACGTTCGTTGTGGGTGTATTTCCGTTCATTTTTGTATCCAAGCCTGACCGTATCACGCTTCGTGACGGATACATGATTGTATTCCTTTCGTGGCTCCTGTCATTTATTTTCGGTATGCTTCCCTATGCTCTGTGGGGAGGACCGTTCACAGTAGTTGATGCATGGTTTGAGAGTGTGTCTGGATTTACGACAACAGGAGCAACAATTCTGGACAATATCGAGGCTCTTCCTGACAGCCTTCTTTTCTGGAGAAGCTCGACCCACTTTATCGGTGGCTTGGGAGTTGTGGTGTTCCTTCTTCTAGTGATTCCGGGATCATCACCGGTTAAGTCTAAGCTTACTAACATGGAGCTTTCGTCCCTGTCAAAGGACGGATATAGAGTAAGAGCCGGGAAGACCGTATTTGTATTCGCATATGTATACCTAGGCATCTTCTTCCTTGC
>JAKSJT010000404.1 GCA_024402125.1 Bacteroidales bacterium | reverse complement strand
TGCAATGGCACTGCAGATAGTAAGGCCAAGACCTGATCCCTGTACAAATGCATCCAGCTTGGTGAATCTCTGGAAGATATTGTCAGCCTGATCAGCTGGAACACCTGTTCCTGTGTCTTCAACAGAGAATGTGGCCATTCCAGGATTCTCGCTCTTGGAGAACTTCACAGTGATATGACCTTCTTTAGTGTGCTTTATGGCATTGGTGAGGTAGTTGACAAGAACCTGCTGGATTCGTCTAGGGTCAGAGAATATGCTGAAGTCATCCTCCGAGTCTGACTCGAAACGAAGTTCAACTCCACCTGGAACTCTGGTCTCGACAGCGTTCTTTGCAGTCTCACAGATACCGTTGCATGAACATGTCTCAGGCATGATCATATAGTTGCCATGGTCAATGTCTGACAAGTCAAGGATATCATCAATGAGCATTGTCAGCATCTGGGCATTGTTGGTAACATATGTCCTGTACTTGTCCTTCTCATCATCACTAAGGAAGTCATCCCCAAGGCTCAGCAGCTGTGAGAATCCCACAACAGCATTGAGAGGAGTTCTGATCTCGTGAGACATGTTCTGCACGAACTTGGTCTTCATGAGGTTCGCTTTCTCAGCATCTTTCTTTGCTCTTGACAGCCAGTAGAGGAATACAACGAGCACAGTAATGAACAGAAGACCGAAGCAGATGACCATGATAAGGGTCTTCTTAAGCTGGTCGTTCAGCTTCTGGGAGAGTTCCTGATTACCGATAAGGGCACCCATCTCAGCGATCTTTGTGCTGTTTTCAACACCCATATCCTCGAAGATGAGTCGGATCACATTGTCCTGTATAGCGACAGCAACATCCTTACCTCCAAGCTTGTCACAGAGCTTAGCCAGGAACCTGATCATGATGATGTCATTGGTCTTGAAGGCATAGTTTCTTGCTGAGTCCCATTTGCCGGCATAGGCAGCATCGATGGCGTTGTAGAGGATGTTTCCGTTCTTGCAGTAATCCTCGTAGTTAGGATTGGATCTGCATCTGTCTCTAAGGTATGTGTACTGGGTGTAGTCACCCTTCAGCGCCATGTATTTGGACAGGAGGAAGTCAGTTCTTACAGTATCCTCATGGAACTTGGCTGTCTTGATTGCCTTGTCGATGTTTATCTTGCAGGAGTCACTGTCAAATGAATACATTTCAGCCATCTCTGTGTAGATTCTGGAGATTGACTGCCTCTTGATAAGGTCATCATTTGACTTGTCGTAGATCTCAACAGCGTCCTGAAGGTATCTCTTTGCCGTCATCTGGTCTCTCTGAGCCATGTAGAGCTTTCCGAGATAGTGGTCTCCTGTCCAGATACCGTATTCATCGTCAACGCTCTTTGCGTATTCGAGCATCTGCTGCATAAGGTCAATGCACTTGATGTGTCTTCCAGTGTTGTAGTAGTAGGTGGATACAAGGTCGTATGCGTAGTAGTAATACTGCATTACACCATTTTTGGAAGCAGCTTCCTTGAGGTTGTCGAAAGCAAGCTGAACTGCATTGTCATCCGTAGACCTGATGGCATTCTGGAGTTCCAGGACATAGACAAGAGTCTCGGCCTTTTTGTCGCCTTTTGAACTGGCTATCTTCAGGAGGTCGGTATTTGCCTGGTGAAAATCTGGCGATCCTAATTTGCTGGCTGCGTTCAGGTATAGGCTGTAGCAGGAGTCATCAATAGATAGAATGTTGTTCTGCGCACTTGCGCAGAATCCTGCCAGAAGAAGGATTAGTGATAATAGTAATGCTTTGAAGTGACTTTTCATAAAGAGTTTGGGGCTTCTATACATATATAGAGTCGCTAAAATAAGCAAAATTTCAATAGTTAACTAATTTCGAAGAATAAAAAAACGAATCCGTCCTGGCCAGGTAAAAATGAGCAACTCCGTCTAGGCATGTCTTTTGCAACAGGAATAATAGAATTAACCATATTATTTGTAAATATGAAAAACAAATTCATTTTAATTTCAGCTGCCTTTGCAGCAATGCTCCTATCTCAGGGAAACGCTTCGGCTCAGAGACAGGAATATGCCTATCCGCATTCGATTGATCTTCAGACAGGATATTCTGCTTCGCTGATCAAGGTGCCAGGGGATGCCGGTAATGCCCACGGAATGGCAGACGGCTCTCTGATCAATTTCAGATATACTGGCTATATGACACCTCACTTCGGTGTGTTTGGAGAAATCGGATTCTACAATTCATTCCTTAACAGCGAGAGATACTACGGTATCGTCAATAGGGCTGATGGTCATAAATATCTCTACAAGGACGATTACAACTATCATCCTTATTATTCGAACTACTCACCAATCCTAAAGGTAGGTCTCGCATCCAGACTTGACTGCGGTCAGTTCAGCTTCCGTCCTCGCCTTGGAATCGGTGTTGCAGGATTCAGGGCACATGATCTCGGTTATGACAGATTCGACAGAAAAACAAACAATGAGGAGCATGTCTATATTAGTAGCTACGACAGTGCAAAGGACTATCTTGTAGGTGCTTCATATGACAGAAGAACTCCATCACTTGTCCTTAGCGGATCACTTCAGGCAACATACACATTCTACCGCCACTTCTATGTTTCCGCTGAAGCTGGAATAGATCTTATGCCAAAGCAGTTTATCTGTGAGAGAACAGTAAACGATGTGGTCTACGCAAAGGAACCGGGCGCCGGCATCTATGAAGATGACAGGAGAGAACTTGTAAATCCAAGGACCACTACCACTTCATTGTCAGTTCCTGATCTTCTTACAGTGAAGCTTGGTA
>JAKSJT010000403.1 GCA_024402125.1 Bacteroidales bacterium | reverse complement strand
AGCATCGACTATCGAACTATTCTCCAGTGCGGGCAACATTCTGATAATAAAGCCGGACTTCGTGTTCGTGAGGCTCTTCGGAAAGTATCTCGTGGGCGAAATAGCGGATAAAATGCACACGACTGAAGAAGAAGTCATAGAAATGCTAAAGGGCTCCAAGAAGCCATGAAAATACAGTTATGAGACGACTTACACTTGTATTATCCACGTGTGCGGTCCTCCTCATGGCAGGAGCATCGTACGGTCAGGAACCAGCAAGGCTTCCTGAAGACTACACCCTGGCTGAAGCAGATTCAGTCTGTATGGTTACTCCTCCGGTAGCGGTGCAGGAAACAGCCGTTGTTGAAGCACAGCCGGAGAAAGAAGAAACGACTGCCGCTGACATTTGCCTTGAAGTGATAAAGACACTTCTCTCAGTTCTGGCACTCAGTTTCGTTGTCTTCTTCACGATAGTGACGTACATCGTGATTTTCCACAAGTTCTTCGAAATCATGGAATGACATTCAGGACCTCCGTGCAGCCATCTACAACCTCGGAGAAATAGCGGGCGAAATAGCCGCGCGGAGGTCTTTGAAAATATGCTCCTAAATTCCGGATTAGAATTTGAAATGTATTAGAAAATCACTAAATTTGAACAATGAATCTCTGACAGAGATTGTTAGTTCTTAATGGTTTACATTCGATGCTAATTGAGTATCCGTACCTTATTTGTACCGTAAATTACATAAAGTACTGAATATCAATAACTATTACATTCTGCATCGGGAAATGACCGAACAAAACGGGTATTATCCGGTAATGATGCTATCACTCTATATATGCATATCCCGATTTTTGAACTTTCTCTAAGAGAGAATGGAAGGCTACATTATTATAAATGAATCTGTGAAATATAGTCTTTGACAGTTTTAACGATTTTAACACCAAAGTTGACATAATCGATACTTAAATCAGAATAAATAATGCCTTCTGGAGATACGTTGTATCCATTATCCCTAAGGTTATTAATTAATTCTTCATTATTTCCTTTATAATCAATGCGCCAACCATCTTTGCGGATATCTATTGAAAAGGAGTCTAGAATCCAAAGTTCAGGAGCGGTCTGACGATCCCCCAGTCTGGTCTGCCCATCAACAAGAATACCGTCCCGTTTGAGTGTGAACTCCAGTAACCGGTTAAGGAGTTTCCACATGACATTATCATCTGCGCACGACGTGCTCTGGAGAAGATAAATCTCTATGTGACTAGAAGGATCTTTAGTGTAATAATACCCATATTGTGGATAATTGTACGACCAATAAGTTTGATCATACCATTCTTTGCGTGTGGCATAGAAACGCCAGTCGGAAATAGGCAGATCCTGAATAGAAAGTGGTTGAGAGGTGTCAAAAGAATCAAGAAAAGCTAGGATCCGGGACTGATCATACACTCGATTCTTTGTTAGGAGCAATCTCCATGAAGAAAACATCCGGCCATACATGTAACATGCTCTTCCTGTATTCAGATACGTGTTCGAGATTCTTCCAAAGTCTCCATGGGAAAGGAGTGCCGCACGAATGAAATGGTCATTTTGGGCTGAATTATCGTCGAATATGTAGCAGATCTTATTCAACCGTGATGTTAAAGTATCATAAACGGAATCATTGTCAATGTCAAACGGCTTAACATTGGTTTGAGGAGCTAACAGTGACAGAGCGCCGCGTAGGATGTCATGACTCTCATAGTGATACAAAGATTCCCACCTTGTGAGATTGGCTTCCTTCGACTTCTCTTCTTCAAACTGATTGGTGTTGAATTTTGATTTAGCCATACTGCCGATGGCACCATCCAGTATTGTTTCAACCTCAGTTAACAAGGCGGCGATATTGTCCGGACGGGCGAGCTCATCGTCACTGTTTTCGACAAGATTACGAATGTGACGCAATGCTCTTAATACCGGAATCCCTTTTTCCGGGTCGATGATTTCCTCATAGGTATGCTTGGACAGAGCGTAATACTGCGCATAGAACATTATCCTTTCGGGGTTCTTAAGCATCTTGTTGCAAGCCGACCGGAAAAGGTTTATATCAGTGGTAAACAGACGGATCCTTTCGTCGCCGTTTCCCAATATGGAAAGTGTCTGGTAAAAGACCTTACTCCAGAAGATATCATTTGCTGTTCTGTCATCTGCATCCTGCTCTGCCAAAGGGAAAAGAGAATGGAAGGTGTCCAGAAAATGAACAATAAACTCCACATCATCCTTCTCTATGTACCAGGAAGGAATGACCTCCCTTTCTTCGTTTTCTTTAGGTGGAAGGTAATCAGACAGCGACCGAAGATTCTCCAGATAAGCAGTCCGCCCTCTCTTGAAATTCCGAATGGCGAGTAGATTGCGAAATAGCATCACGAAGGAGTCGTCAATAACGTCCTTATTGTAGAGCTGCTCTGACCATACAAGATCTGTGAAATCCGTATCAAACTTTTTGGCGAACTTGTACATAAGTTCTTTGTCACCAAGAGCGACATCAATGTACTTCTCAAGTTGGGATTTGAATATCTCGTATTCTGTGAGTCCCTTTCCTCGAGAGTTCATTTTGATGTAAAGATCATCAGACAGACCGAATTTCTCAAAATCCAAGCAATAGAACTTGATTCTGCAATCGTTATTCAGACGCCTCCAAAGGTCGCCGTCAGCGGCCAGGTCTTTAAACTTTGCTTCAATCTTATCCAAGACAACAAGCATGGACATGATTGAAGGGTCATCCTGAAAGGACGAGCGCCAAAACGCACAATCTGTGATTTGCTCG
>JAKSJT010000402.1 GCA_024402125.1 Bacteroidales bacterium | reverse complement strand
TGGGATGGTTGTCCTAGTCCCAAGCGCTGCGTGCACAGGTTAAAAGCGGCGAAAGTCGCAGTGCCCCATGCAACAGGGCGGAAGCCCTGTGTAAACGCTGTCACAACATTGACGAAGGGCACATTACGGCATCGGACCAGTTCCGGTGCTGGTTTATAAACTATAAGTTTATTTGTTTTTTTATTTTAAAAAAGAATCAGAAATAATTGAAGGTGACACTGAATACTTTTGATGTAAGACACCTTATCTGGAATATCACCACTCGTTTGGGGTATGGCAAGTGGAAACCATACAACAGCGAGCACTGCGCTGTTTTCATTCTCAGGTTGCTCCCGACCATCTGCCAGTACAATGACGTTCTTTTGTAAATATCTCAAAGGATATATTGCGACTTGCTATAGATATATCTATATTTGTTAGTGATAATTCTATTATAGAGATGAACAACTCAAGTCAACTTATTATATCAACCCTTGGAAAAAGATACCAAGTATATCGTAAGAATCTTGGCCTGACTCAAAGCGAGATCGCAGTCAAGACAGGAATCAGCGTATTTACAATCAGTTCTTTTGAGAAAGGTCAAGGAAACGGTCTGTCACTTACAAACCTTATCAGTCTATTTGATGCAATCGGTCAAGCAGACCAAATTGCAGATCTTTTGTCAGATTTGCCAAATACAATGACCGAATTATTCGTAAGAAGATCAGTAGCAAAGAACAATAACCCTGCAGAATAACCTGAAACAACGATGGGAACATTAATTAATAGCGAGAACGACGGTATCAGAGAAATATCTTGTGGAGAATACACCGGATGTGTTACTGTAGAATACATCCCGGATGCGAACTATGCAATGGTCCGCAACAATATTCCTGTACTAGGATATATAGAGATAGCAAACAAAAGTGAAAAGGACTGGAGTGATATCTATGTAGAGATTAGCGGAGAGCATGTAGAAACATCCAAGATAGCAATCCCCTTCCTTGAAAAAGGTGTTCAAATTCAGATAAAGGAACTGAAGATAGTTCCTAATGTGTCATATCTTGTTAATCTTACAGAAGCAATAGGTACTACATTTTCTGTAAAGATATCAACCGGAGAAGTTGTCATATTTGATGAAAAGTATGACATTAATCTTCTGGCATTCAACCAGTGGTCAGGATCTCGTCTCTGTCCTGAAATTCTATCAGCATTTGTTACGCCGAACCACCCTCTTGTCACAAAGGTTCTGGAACATGCTTCTCATGAGCTTAAGGAGTTGACAGGAGATTCATCCCTTGATGGATACCTTACACAGGACGTTGATAGAGCGAGAAGTATCGTAGCAGCAATTTATAGAGCTCTTAAAAAAGAGAAACTCATCTATGCTGTCCCACCTGCAAGCTTCGGCAAATCCGGTCAAAGGGTACGCCTTTCTGACGAAGTTCTTACAAACAAGGTAGGAACATGCCTGGACCTTACCCTACTCATGGCATCCTGCATTGAGGCCGTGGGTATGAATCCTATCATCGTACTGTTCAGAAACCACGCACTTCTAGGAGTATGGTTAAGCGATGAGATGGCTCCAAATATGATAATGGATGATCCATCATTCCTAACCAAAGCTACAGCTGCAGGTATCTATCGAATGGTTCTTGTTGAGTCGACATGCCTGACTGGAGATGACTCTTTCGAAAAAGCAGCAAGCTCTGCAGAGGCTACAGTTAGGGACTCTGAGACCGAAAACGGCAATTTGGTTTTTGATATGTACATTGATGTAGCAAGATGCCGTCTTGAAAAAATACTACCGCTTCCTCAGCGTGTCCTCTCTGAAAATGGTTGGAATATCGTCAGCACAGGTGAAGAGCATGACAATGAAGCTAATGATCTGGAACATGTTGTCACATATGAAGATCCTAGCCAGGAGGCAAAGCCTCTAACTAAGCAGGACATTTGGGAAAGGAAACTCCTTGACATGACAATGAACAACCGTCTTCTCAAGATGGTTACGGGAGGAAGACTCACCCAGTTCTGGTCGTTTGGAATTGATAACATCGAGAATATTCTCAGAGCAGGATCAGAAATGAAAATGATCGGATGCATGAATAACTCCGGTGTCAAAGGCATACATGACTCTCAAGCTGAGATTTTTCAGCATAAAGATCTGGTTCAAAAGGAAATCGAAGGAAAGAGACTTATCTCTTACCTGAATGAAAAGGACCTTGAAGCGCCCCTTAAGAGCATCAATAGAGCTGCCAGAAACTCCATAGAAGAGAATGGTGCCAATTCCCTATTCCTGGCACTCGGAACACTCCGCTTCTACGAAGATGAAATAAGCCAGAGGCCTTGTTATGCTCCACTTATCCTTCTTCCTGTAAGTCTAGTTAGAAAAGGTGGATACATGTCCTACGTTCTTAGAGCAAGAGACGAAGAGACAATGTTCAACCCAACCCTTAGAGAATACCTCAGACAAACATTCAAAATTGACATAAAGGGTATTGACCCTATGCCGACAGATGAGAGTGGTGTTGACGTAAGACAAATCCTCTCAATGGTCAGAAAGAGCATCGCTGAACAGCCTAGATGGAATGTCCTTGACGAGTGCTTCCTTGGTGTATTCTCATTCAGCAAGTTCGTCATGTGGAATGACATCCACTGCAATGCAGACAAGCTTAGAGAAAACAAGGTCGTATCAAGTCTTCTTAACGGAACTCTTGAATGGGCTGAATGAGGAGAAAATGCTGATGCAAGAGTTGCAGACAGGCAGAAGAAACGATCGGATTTCGCGATTCCGGTAGATGCGGACTCTTCACAGCT
>JAKSJT010000401.1 GCA_024402125.1 Bacteroidales bacterium | reverse complement strand
GTTTTAAAGCGGATATATATGGATATCCTTCAACATGACAGTGTACGTCATTGTCGTATAGAATTACTATGGAGTTGTCTTTAGTGCTACAACCAGTAATAGACAGTAGCAGAAGAACGCATAGAGCGCTTATTGAGAGTAAATGTTTCATGCGGTTTTCGAATAGAAAAAATAACGATGCGAATTTAGCAATTCGCATCGTTTATTAAAAATCTATGTTCTTAAAGAGAAAACTAGATGCCGAGGGCAACGTCAATCATTCTCTTAAGACCAAGCTGTCTTTGCTCGGATGGCATTTCCTCTCCAGTTGTGAGGTTGTCGGATACTGTCAGGATCGTAAGAGCTTTCTTTCCCTTTGCGAATGCATTGGTGTAGAGGGCATGAGCTTCCATCTCGACAGCAAGCACTCCGTCATTCACCCACATGGCCTTCTGCTTTCCGGACTCGTCATAGAATACATCGGAAGAGAATACACATCCCTTGATGTAGTCGTAGCCAAGCTCCTTTGCTACCTGTTCTGCCTTTTCAACAAGCTCGGGTGATGCAGTTGCCTTGTATCCTTCAGGGAGGTTGAACTGATATCCGTAGTTAGAGTCAGTAGTGGCTGAATCAGCGATGATGATGGTTCCGACCTTGATGTTTGGATCCATAGCTCCGCATGTTCCGAATCGTATGATTACATCAACATCATAGAATGTGAACAGCTCATATGAGTAGATACCGATAGATGGAATACCCATTCCGTGACCCTGAACTGATACCATCTGTCCATTGTATTCGCCTGTGTATCCAAGCATGCCTCTTACTTCATTGTAAAGTACAGGGTTCTTAAGCCAATTCTCAGCAACGAACTTTGCTCTGAGTGGGTCTCCTGCCATGAGGACCTTCTTTGCTACCTGGTCCTTCTGAGCCCCGATATGTGGAGTTGGTGTCATACTAATAGAATTAAGTTAGAAATTATGACTAGTTGATAATTCGCGTACTATTTTAATCGAACTCAACTAAGGTAATGAATATTCTCGTTTTTTTCAAAATTATTGGAACTCGTACTTAACCGAATCAGGGTAGAAAACTCTGCTTCCTTTCATTCCTAGAATGGAGATTTCCTCCCACTTGAGCGGAACAGTTACAGTACCGATATGTCCTTGCTTGTCCTTGATTGTGAATGTCATGCCGAAGAATGGGAAGACTCCACTAGACTGGAAAGATTCCTTGATATAGTTCTCGATCTTTATTGAGTTGTATCCCTTGATGTCGCTAGGAGACATCGAAGAGGCGTTGTCACTATCGCAACTGATAAGATAATCAGCTTTTAGTTCAGCCTTGCATGGAGTTGTTCCAATCACTTTCCCGTTGTAGATAACCTCAGAACCCTCCAGATTGCTCTCAAATGAGATCACACACTTTGAGAAGGTGGTCATTGTCTGAGCTGACAGGATCCCGATCCCTAGCAAAAAGCAGCCAAGGATTGAAGCAATAACTATGAACAACTTTCTTCTCATTTCTGATAACAATTGGTTCTGATTGGATAAAAGCAAATAATGTACCAAGCGAAGTATGCCTTTTGCGACAATATTGCTATCTTCACGAAACCAATTGCAAATAACTAATTTCAACCGATATGGCAAACTCAACAAAAGAGGTGCGAATGTATCTTCGCATCAGAAACCTTTGCGGACTACTAGGTGTAATTCTCCCATGGCTTGCTCTATTTTCAGCAGGTATCGCTCAGCACCCTCATCCTAGAGAATGGTGGTGGAGTATCTCTGCAACATACTACCAGAGTCCTGCACTTGTGGGAGTACTTGTTCCGGCATGCATAGTGCTTCTGTCTTACATCGGTTATAATAAGACTGATAACCTGATCACTTCAATCAGTGGAGTGTTCGGACTCGGTGTTGTCCTTTTCCCATGCTACGTGAGCTGGCTTCCGGCAGGATCTCCTGTTGGATTCTTCCAGGTGCCAATTGAAGTGTCCAATATCATTCATATGGCGTGCGCAGCGTTGTTCTTCTTCACTATTGCTCTTAACAGTATCGTCATGTTTACAAAGACAGGCGGACATATGACAGAAAGAAAGAAGATCCGTAACAGGATATATAAGATCTGCGGATGGTCAATGATCGCTCTCGAGTGCTGCTTTGTAATAGTAAGGCTCATCGGTGCTCCAGGGTACTGCGTGATGATTCTGGAAATCCTGCTTCTCAACCTCTTTGGCTTTGCATGGCTTGTCAAGGGAAAAGCATTCAAATGCTTCAATGACGTAGAGGAAGAAGAGGTAACTATCCTCGAAACAAGATAGGTCGAAGAACCGGAATATTAAGATATTTTGTATTTTTGTACTCCTTTTTCGATTTAAATTGATAATCAGTCATGCACCTGGAATTTCCTCTCGAAAGTGAGCCACTTTTCCAAAATGAAAGTGAGCCACTTTTCCAATCGAAACTGAGCCACCTTTCCAATTGAAAGTGAGCCAGCCTTCCAGAAGCCCGAAAACTACGTTGTAAAACACAGCCTGAGAAGCTAGTAACATAACCACGCCAAATGGCCGTAGACAGGCCTGTATGGCAGTGAAAAAGAGAAACCGATCACTGGATCACAGTGACCGGTTTCTTCTGTTTTATTCGGCTGTTTGAAATGCCTTTTTTTGCTGTTTTATTTCTACGCTGCCGCAGTCCTTTTTATCATTTCGCCGCAATGCCAAGGGTCGGTTTTAGACGACCGACAAAGTGGCTCAATTTGCAGGTTCTTCGTCAAATTTGTTGCTTTATCAAGGCGTAAAAAATAATAGCTAAACCA
>JAKSJT010000400.1 GCA_024402125.1 Bacteroidales bacterium | reverse complement strand
AAGTCCAATACTTCATATGGATCAAAGGTGACTACATCATCTTACACATCTGCCGGTTGGGTGAACTCTCCAGCAATCTATTGGGAGAACGGATTTACTGACTATTACTTTAGAGGTCTTGCTCTTTACTCCGGTTCCTCTATTTCTTCAGTTGACGGCTCTTTGGTTGCCTCAAAGGGAAAAGACCTGGTATGGGCAACAACTCCAGAGCATGTGGGAAAGGAATCTGACAACACTGAACATCCTTATCAGAAAGGTCAGGCAATCAATCCAAGGACTTCGGAAGTCCCTCTTGAGTTCGAGCACATTATGAGCCAGGTTTCAGTTAAGCTTGCAACAGATGCAACCAATGTCCCAATTGAAGGAGCAAAGATGTATGTGACAGGCCTCTATGATAATGGTACAGTTAACATTGACAACGGTTCGATTGCTTCGCTTTCTGCATCTGGACCATTGGCTGTAAATGGACTTCTTTCATCTGATGCTGAGTCAGGATCAAAGTTCTCGAATATCCTTATGATTCCTCAGTCACTTGTCAATGACAAGGACGGAAACGAAAGGACAGCAAAGACAACTCTTTACCTTCGTGAGGATCTTACAGACATTTACTCTGATGGAACATCAGTTAGTGATGGTGGCTCTAGCGAGACTTACGTAACTGCAACTCTTGATAAGGTGCTATATACCCAGGGTGAGGCTGATTCATTCAATGCTGCTCTTCCAGGACATATTTCAGTTACTGACATTAAGACTCCAGCTGAATATTACTCCGAGCAGGAGGCTGATGCGTTCAACGCTTCAAATATGATCCCGGACTCATATGGAAGAAACCCAGGAGATGAGGACTACGAGGTTACTTATCCTTCAGATTATACTCCAGTTCAGGAAGGAGATGAAAAGACTCCAGCTGTTTATTATACTGAAGAAGAGGTTAGGACACACAATGAGTCTCTTAATGGTGCTATTCATGAAGGAGACTTCAAATGCTATAGAACCAATGCATCATCTGTTCAGAAGAATATCGGAGATGTTAAAAGCATTGCATCAGACTCAAAGATCGTTCTTAGTATCATCCTAACCGATGGAACAACTTACAGTATTGCCCTTAGCGACTGTGTTGTCAGCGGTACTGACGGAAAGATTACAGAATGGGAAAGAGGTAAGAACTATACATACACAATCATTCTGTCTAAGGAGGAAATCAAGTTCCTCGCTTTGGTGAAGGATTGGGAAACTACAACAGGAAGCGGTAACGCAAACCTTGACTGGGATTAATTAACTACTTGACACTGACATGAATTCAAAGAAGCTCACATCATATTGTTTTGCTGGCGTTCTAGTGCTCGGCAGCCTTCTCTCATGTGTCAAGGACGGTATGGAGCCGGTGATTGGAGAGACTACACCTCAGGAGAAGGGTGAAATGGTCCTTTTCTCTGTCGGTAATACAAATGTCGAAACTATGACAAAGGCAGCCACTTACTACATGCCTGATCAGTACCGTTTCGTATGTCGTATGTATTATAAGGCAGCATCAGGATCTGAACTCTTTGATGTGGAGGGTGGTTCTGACATTACAACATGGCTTAAGGTTGACGGACCTATCGGAAATGCTCTTTATTGGAGAGGAAATTACCCTACGCTGGATCCGGCAAACTCTTCTTTGTTTGACTCTTCAGGCAATGACTATGATGCTACCTGCTTCTACTGGCAGAACCGTAAGGAGCATGCATTCCTTGCATGGACTGACCTTAATCGTGCCAAGGAAATTACCTATAGCCCTATCAGGGGGTCGCAGAGCCTTAAGTTCAATCCATACGACGTGGACTATCAGAAGCACACAGGTGAGGAGAAGGAACTATGGGTCGAGTCCGGTTACCAGGTATATGGTGCTCCAAATGATTTCTCTACATGGTCGGATCTCAGGAAATACCTCGAGACAGGATCCAACTATGATGCAAATATCAAAAACAAGATTCCGGAGGGGGTAGCCCTGACGGATTTCAATAATGCACAGTATTATTATGCCTATGGTTGGTCATGTAAGTTCTCAAACGCAATTGCAGAGAGGACTCAGATAGACGATATGCATGCAACCTATGGCTGGGTACAGTATAACATGTACTATGACAAACTTCCATATGAGGGCGGAGTGACTGGTCTTGACACTTTCCGAGACAGTAAGGGAGTTCCTACTTATCTTTATGACCACACTTCTAGAGAGTACAAGGCTGAGATAGCTGTAAAGTACTTCAAGACAGACAGTGAGGGCAATAAGATAATGCCGGAACAGGGATTCACCCCATCGGAAAAGACATTTGTTGAGAGAACAAATGCTTTTGCGGATCCTGCAACTGATCATGATGGGGACAAATTCGTAGAATCAGAACTTATCTGTGGTGTTGACCAGTCAACCGATCCTGTGTTCTATTACGAAATCAATCCTGACGGTTCTCCAAAACTTGATGACGAGGGCCAGAGAATAGCATTCGAGTACGAGCCTTTAACTTCAGATACCGTTGTGGAGGTGACAGTTGAAAGTGGAGCTTTCAAGTGTATTTCTAGAAACAAGTATGTCGGAGTAATAGAGTTTGTCTACTACAAGACTGATTCATACGGAAACACTCTCTTTGACGAGACAAACCCTAGATACACCTTCTACTACAAGCAGCTTCTTAACCTTAAGAAACAGGAGGTCATCATGACACTTCCGGCAAATGAGTTTGACTTGACTAGGGGAGATAAGACTTCCATATCTGAGCAGCCTGATATCTGTCAGGCCCTCACAATCCAGGCTCCGCTGGCAGCGACACAGTCATCGAACCCAGCTAATCGTTACTTCAAGCATCAGTGCAGCCAAATTCAGGTAAATCTCAA